>DATGTY010000307.1:0-3560 GCA_035301605.1 Chitinophagaceae bacterium
ATAAAAGATCGTGTTGATTGTGATGTGGATTTTGAAGATAATTTTGAAGACTGGATTAAAGATATTTCCTCCAAATCAGGAATGTCTGTTGGAAACAACGGAGAATTAGTCGGAGCAGGAATTCCTAAGGCAGCTGAAACAAGCTCAGAAACTATCTATGGGCGTAAAAACCCATTTCCGGCCACCGTGCTACAAAAAATTAATCTAAACGGTAGAGATTCAACAAAGGAAACAATCCATCTGGAATTGGACTTGGCTGAATCTCAGCTAAAATATGAACCGGGGGATGCTTTAGGAATTTATGCCCTCAATAATATAAAGTTAGTTCAGTCCATCATAGATAAACTAGGATTTTCAGGAAACGAAGAGGTAAAAACACATCAGGGAAGCAAACCGCTAAAAGAAGCATTGATTTCTGATTATGAATTAACAACTGTTACCAACCTTTCTCTGAAACACTATATAGAACTCACCAAAAGTGAGCAATTACAGAAAATAAGTGAAGATAAAGCTGCATTAGCAGACTACCTCTATGGTCGGGATATTCTGGATTTGATAAGTGAAGAAGAATATGACTTCTCTCCACAATCTTTTATTTCTATACTCAGGAAGAATATGCCCAGAATGTATTCCATTGCTTCCAGTCAGGAAGAAGTGGAAGATGAAGTGCATATTCTGGTATCTTCCGTAAGATATCAAGCACATGGTCGTGATAAGGAAGGCTTATGCTCCTCTTTTTTAGCAGATCAAATTCAGGAAGATGATAAAATCAAAGTATTTATAGATCCCAACAGCAGATTTAAACTTCCTGAAGATGCATCAAAACCCATTATTATGGTTGGACCGGGCACCGGAGTAGCTCCATTCCGCTCCTTTATTCAACAGAGGGACACTCAAGAAAATGCCGGAAAATCATGGTTGTTTTTTGGAGACAGAAATTTCACTTCAGACTTCCTTTACCAAACAGAATGGTTGCAATATAGAAAAGAAGGCTTACTAACACAGGCAGATATTGCTTTTTCTCGTGATCAAAAAGAAAAAATATATGTTCAGCACAAAATGTTGGAAAAAGGGAACGAATTGTTTCAATGGCTGGAAGAAGGTGCACATTTCTACGTTTGCGGCGATAAGGATCGCATGGCAAAGGATGTAGAAAAAGCATTAAACAAAGTCGTTCAAGAACATGGTCAGATGACTGAAGATCAGGCAAAAGAGTACGTAAAACAACTACGCAAAGCCGGAAAATATCAAACAGATGTATATTAAAATAACAAAACCTTCTCACAATAAATAAAAATGGCAGTAACAATATCAGATGACGACCTCACCTATGACGAGCATCTAAAAGAAGAAAGTAATTACCTTAGAGCAAATATCAAAGAATCACTCAATGACCCTTTGACAGGAGCTCTACCTCCTGATGATGTGAAGATTCTAAAATTTCATGGCTCTTATCAACAACATGATAGAGATGTTGCTAAAGAACGTAAAAAACAAAAACTGGAACCTTTATACCAGTTCTTTGTCAGGGTTAGAGCAGCGGGAGGTGTTGTTTCTCCGGAACAATGGCTGGCTTTAGATAAAATATCTGAAGAATATGGGAATGGAACCATGAAGCTGACAACACGGCAATCTTTCCAACTTCATGGAATTTTAAAGCACAATTTAAAAAGTTCTATTTTCTCTATCAACAAAGCCTTGATGAGTACAATCGCCGCTTGTGGAGATGTAAACAGGAATGTAATGTGTAATCCCAATCCATACCAATCAAAGGTTTATGGAGAAGTCTTCAAATATGCCAACGAACTGAGTGAATATTTTAAACCCCAATCAAGAGCATATTATGAGATATGGCTAGATGAGGAAAAGATAAAAGATAGTCAGGAAGAGCAGGAACCTATATACAAATCCCAATATTTACCTCGTAAGTTTAAAATTGGATTGGTAACCCCTCCCAACAATGACATTGATATTTACGCCAGTGATCTGGGTTTCATTGTTATTGAAGAAGGTGGAAAGCTGAAAGGCTTTAATGTTTCCGTTGGCGGAGGTATGGGAGCTACCTTTGGAGATGATACTACCTATCCGCGATTGGCTGACGTCATCGGTTTTATAAAACCGGAAGAAATAGTCAATGTATCCAGAACCATTGTAGAGATACAACGAGACTATGGAGACAGAACAAACCGCAGGCACGCGCGAATGAAATACACCATAGATCGTTATGGTTTGGATTGGTTTGTAGAAGAGTTAGAAAAACGATTAGGTTGGAAATTAAAGAAATCCAAGTCTTTTCATTTCGATAACAATGGGGATCAATATGGTTGGCTCAAAGGCGTAAATGATAAATGGTTTTACACCTTATTTGTTGAAAACGGCAGAGTTAAAAACAAAGAAGGATATACACTTAAAGATGCCCTTCGGGAAGTGGCAAAATTCCACAAAGGAGACTTTCGATTAACCGGTAATCAAAACCTCATCATTTCCAATGTAGAAGAAAAGAATAAGAAAACGCTAGAAGAGATTCTGGATAAACATGGCGTAAAAAACAATGAAACCAATACCGGATTGCGTCGAAATTCCATGGCGTGTGTGGCTCTGAATACCTGTGGACTGGCTTTTGCAGAATCAGAAAGATATTTACCTCTTTTGATTGATAAACTCGATGTTATCCTGAAAAAATACGGACTTCAAGAGGATGAAATTAATATTCGTATGACGGGTTGTCCCAATGGTTGTGCCCGTTCTCGTCTGGGAGAGATTGGTCTGGTAGGAAAGGCCATCGGCAAATACAATTTATATCTTGGTGCCAGTCACAATGGGGATCGATTGAACACTTTATACAAAGAAATGCTTGATGAGGCAGCAATATTAGAAAATCTGGAACCCATCATTGCCGACTATTCAAAAGAACGAATAAAAGGAGAAGAATTTGGTGATTTTGTACACCGAAAAGCAGTGGTAGAATGATGCTGTAAGCTAAAGAAAGTTACCTCAGTGAACATTGACATTGCGCCTTCTTAAGGATCCCGCGGTTAAAGAATAACAAAGAAATTATTAACCGCCGAGGTCGTGGAGTATGCGCAGAGAAACACAAAGGCATTAGCCAATTAGCCAATAGCCAATAAGCCAATAGCCAATAGCCAACAACGACTAACGGCTAATGCCTTTGCCTACAACTCTAATTACGGGAAAATTCCTAATTGAGAGTACGCCTCTGCCACCTTATCAATCGCACAAATATAGGCTGCAGTACGCATGTCTTTCACATTATTATTTCCAAACCAGATTTCTCGTATTTCGTTCACTGCCTGAATCATGGTTCCTTCTAAACCCGAATAAACTAAATCCACCTCATCAGCTCCACGCAAAATAAATTTACGTTCCGCTTCATTCACACGCTTTCCGGTCAAGTCTTCAATCTGTCCCAGTATATGATGATGCATATTTTCACTAAAACGCTTTTCCATGCGACCATAACGAACATGACTCAGATTTTTTAACCATTCAAAGTAAGAAACAGTAACACCACCTGCATTCAAAAACATATCCGGTATTAC
>DATGTY010000308.1:0-2957 GCA_035301605.1 Chitinophagaceae bacterium
ATTAGTGAAAAGCATATAGGCGAAAGTGACAAGACTGGTTTGTCTGAATACTCGACTGGGTTCTTTAAATAAACGATAAGACCATTCTAAGCCCACACTTTGTAATAGTTTTGGGGCACGTTTCTTTTCGCCAGTATATACATCAAAACTGCCCCCAAGACCCATGTACAACGCTTTATGGTGTCCAAACATCTTTTGCATCACATATTCCTGCCGAGGACTCCCCATGGCTACAAAAACCACATCAGGAGCCTTCTTTACAATATCCTCAAATAAAGCAGGATATTCATCTTCACCAATATATCCATTGCGATAATTGACAATCTTGATTCCAGTATACTCATTCCGAAGCCGTGTCACTGTTTTTTCTATGACACATCTCTTGGCTCCAATCAAATAGAATGTCTTTTCTTTATAAAACCGCTCCACGATATCCAGCCAAAACTCAGCGCCGGGAATCTTCACTGTATCAAAGTCTTTCCGCTTCATAGCTATGACTGTACTAATGCCATCAGGATAACCCACATTCTGATTTACAATTGTTCTTAAATATTTATCCTCTTTAACAATTTTTTCGGCGTTAATGGCTACTAAAATATTATTCCATAAATTCTCATCAAGCTGATCTAAAAAAGTCTTTCTATTTTTAAAGGGGTAGATCTTGTAGCCGTTTAATTCTGTTGTCTTAATTGTTTCCATAGACCTCTCTTAAGTGATATGAAAGAGCGCAAAATATCCACGCCTGGCTCCACCTCATATAGGGTATTTTATTTTTGAATAACTTCTTAATCTGATAATAAAAATAACCGCTCTCATCCTGCATATTCTCGATGGTCCAACTACTTACCTGACGGGCTAATTCCTCATTATTATCAAAACGCTCACACTTATACAACGTCATGAGAAGCTGAGCGGGTGAATGGATATCTATGGGATACACCTCATCATGGTAGTATTTCGGGGTTCCATCCCCTAAAAAGAAAGTATCTACATAGTATTGAAACCCTTTATCAAAATGCGCTGCAAACGAATCGTCACCGGTATATTTTTGATAATCATACAGTGCTTCCAGATTAAAACCAGTATGGAAACTATCAATCCAATTCTGAATAGATAACTCTCCATACCGCCATGAACCATCCTCATTTTGAGCATTACAACAGGCCACTACCGATTGTCGTGATGCTTGTACATAGTCCTCTTCAGATGTAATAGAATATATTCTTGCTAAAAGCTTACTAGCCAGCAATGATGCATTATACACGGTATTATTGCCAAATCGCGGGGCATAAGAAAATAAAAATCCCTCTTCCTTATGAGTGCGACTTAAATCATTGATAACAAACTCAGCCGCAGTAACAGTAGTATTCTTAATGTTCTTATTCCCCAAGATGGAATAAGCATCTAACAAACCGTAAGTGGCAAACGTAGTAGCCACTACATTAGGTGTTCCGGCAGGAAAAAACAACCCTCCTCGCGCCTGCCAGTCAAAATTATAGCCCCAGCAGGCCCCAGAATAGCCTTCAGACTGTAATTCTATCAATAAGTCAGCAAGATGAGTTATTTTTTTTTCGAGTTCATCTGTAGAACCAAACGTAGTATTTCCGGACCCAGCAATCTTATATAAGTTGCAATATCCTGTTAGAAACAGTCCAATCCCTTTTGGGTTATAGCCTTTAGTCACCTTTAACAGTGGCCGGAGGTTAATAGGGCTCCGTTTAAACAACTGTATCCACGCCAAGCGAGCAAATTTGGAGTGTTTCAGCGGTGTTACCTGGAAAACCTTAGAGTTTAACCCATCGTAAGGGTCCCAGCCTTTGAAGTTCTCTTGTTCACAATAAGTTTTTAATCTTTTAAAATACTCTACAGCATTCATCACAAATAATCTCTTGCTGACATTTCTTTATGACAGAAAAATTCAATTGTTTTTATTTCAAACGTTGTAAGCGTGCTTCTAAATCTATCTAAAGAATCTGTATTTATGCCTTCATTGAATTTATTCTCTGAAAAAGAAGAGTCTTTCAACGGTATTGATTTCATTTTTGAATCAAATTTTACATTAATGTAGTTACATATCTTCTTCATTTGAGTGTCAAAGTCCAAAACTACATCTTCATATTTTGACAATATGTAATTTTTGTTATTACTAAATTTTTTATGAATTCTATAGTCCCATTTGTAGATGAAAATTATATATAGTAGTATCGTTGCTCTCAAAGCCTGTTTTTTCAGCATATTTGTTTCCCTATTATAATATTTAAAAAGCTGAGAGTTATAAATAGCTCTGGGATCTCGTGTAATATGTAATACTTTACAATCAGGAAACCACTCATATAGCTTGTCCAACCTTGAAAAGTGAACAGGAAATTTTGCTCCAATTCGCGCCCTTCCATCATTTTCAGCATCCTCAATCAATATCTTTTCAAAAATTTCTTGAACCGTCCAGTTGTTATTTATTAATCTTGATCTCAATGAAGAAATATTGACTCGATCCATATGCCAAAAAGAACCATAGAATCGTTCTTCTTCAATAAATGTTAATAACTTTTCTTTGGCCTCTTTGCTATGAAGAGATCCTATCTGCTTTTTTACTGTTCTTACAAAATCGGGGTGGAGCCAAGATGGGTTTAGTATATGAAGTTCCGGCGATATATTTATTTTTGTATAATTGGATATTGCATTTAGATAAATTTTAGAACCTGTTCGAGGACAGCCAATTATAAAAACTGGTGTAGAATTCTCACTCATTAGTTCAATATTTCTTTGAAGATATTTTCTAAATTGCTGGCAACTTTAGAAGCAAGAAAATTATCAATGGCATACTTGTGATCATATTTTCCAATTTTTTTCAACTTCTCTTCATCCTCAAACAACTTAATTACTTTTTCTGCATATTCATCTGGCTCAGTACTCTCAAGCAAGTACCCCATTTTATTTTCTTCAAAAAAATCTATAAG
>DATGTY010000309.1:0-5408 GCA_035301605.1 Chitinophagaceae bacterium
CAAATAAACATTTGTCTCAGAGTTAGAACTATTCTGACTTCCTATAGCTTGAGGGTCAATAGCCTTTGTTACTTTAAACATCGGAGACCATACCCAAAGGTTCTGACCTGTAAAGAAGACGCTTGCTCCACTTACGTTGACCTTCGAAAGAAGGGTTTCTGGCAAATCATAACTGAAACTCAAATTTTTAAGTCTGATATAGGCAGCATTTTGAAGGAAATAGGTAGAAGGAGAATTCATTGCCTTTGTCCTATTAGCATTATTAGCTTCATATCCAACTAAATTCGGAAAATATGCATTGGGATTTTCTTCAGAATATATTTGATTATGCACATCCATAGGCATAGAAGTATAAGGACGGTTAAATTGCCCCCAGAAGAGCCAGTTTTCAGAGCCGGGCCACCAATCTCTTTTGCCAACTCCTTGCAAAAACACGGAAAGACCGAATCGGTTCCAAGATACATCTCCATTAAACCCAATTAAATACCTTGGCTGAGAGTTTCCAATCAGGGCTAAATCCCCCCTATTATCCAAAGTCAATGTTCCTTTATCAATTATACCGTCTCCATCAATATCTTCAAATCGGGGATCACCGATTTTCAGCCGTTCCTTATCATGTGATGTCACATATGCCCGAGTTTGGTCTGGAGCATTATCCAGTTGCTCCTGTGTCTGGTATAATCCTGGCATAATGTATCCCCATATATCGCCGAGCTTTTTGCCTACGTAATATTCTTCTACTAGTCCCTCTGGATTATTAAACGCTGTAACTTCAGAATAGCTATCAGATAAGTGTAATCTCACACTATAGTTTACTGGCTTTACCCCGTTGATTTGGTCCCTCCATCCCAAAGTTAGCTCCCAACCCGGTGTTCGCATGTTAGCATAGTTTCCCTTTGGTACTGCTGCACCAAAAACTCCGGGCAGAATAACTCCTTGTGTAAACATATTTTTGGTATCTCTCCTATAGACATCAAAGTTCAAGGACAACCTATCCTTTAAAAATCCCGCATCCACACCAAAATTGACTGTTGTAGCTTTCTCCCAGGTTAATCCATCCGGGATAACGTTCGGATTGTTCGTATATACTGGCTTAACGCCATTAATCACTTGATTGAGAATTTCTACTGGCATCGTTGCGAGGAATTGATACGGAGAAACATTTCCATTTCCAAGACTACCATAAGAACCTCTTAATTTTAAGTTGGATACTATGTCGGGGGAAACATTCCAAAAGAGCTCGTTGGAAATCCGCCAAGCACCCGAAACCGATGGGAAAAACCCGAATTGCTGATCAACTGGGAATTTAGATGAACCATCGTAACGCCCGTTAACCTCCAATAAGTACCTTTCGGCAAAATTATAGTTCATCCTGAAAAAGGTTCCGGAAGTGGTCCATTCATACCCTCCGCCAGTCAATTGTATATCATCTCCGGTTAATAGCCCAGGATCAGGAAGCTCACTATTAATCATCTGGTTCCTTCTGTACTGACGAATGATCAGGTTCGTAGTTTCTTGGTTATAACCCGCCAAAAAATTCATATTATGATTGCCGATCGAATGCTCATAGCTGGCATAGATATTTGCACCCATATAATTTTCCCGATGGGTGGTTTCACCGGCGTAATCTTGGTTAGCATCCATGATCAGAATCTCTCCTTCCTTTTCACTATAAGGAACAGGGGAAGCCTGTATTTCAGCAACATAAGGATTGGATACAAAACTAATGTTAGCGTTTATTTTCAACTTATCGTTCAAGACACTGGCTTCTAGATCAAATGTATTTCGAATCTCTTCCCATTTCTCTTTTCTGAAATTGCCGCCTGTCAGGAAACTTCCGAACGTCAAAGCTGCACTTTTGGTCAGCGTTCCGTCTGGATTATGGACAAAGGATAGCGGGTTAAATTCATCAGTAAGTCTTCGTAGGATATTCGTATTCGGACTTCTTACGGAGAGTGGATAAAAATAATTTCTCTGAGAATAAGAGAAGTTATTCCCCATTTTTAACCACGGAAAAACCTGAAAAGTCCCCTTACCTCTCAAATTGGATTGTTTAAACTTGTCAGGACTGTAATTAAAAAGACCATTTTGAGTAAAAAGTTGGCCGGAAAGATAATAAGTAACATCTTTTGTACCGCACGATAAGCTTAATTGATTTTGCACCGATGGATTGCTGTCGTTATAAAGCAGTTTTTGCCAATCGGTACTTCCATAATAAATATATCTTCCGGTAGATGGATCTACATCAATTTTGGGGTCCTCTCCATTCTCATGCATTCTTTTTAGCTCACCTAATTGATCCTGAGAAAAGGTCATACCTGTATTGATTGTAGTCGGATGATCATAACTCCACTGATAATAGGCTTCGTCAAAATTCTTAGCCCACAGGAAACCATCCGTTAAAAGCTTGGGTTTCACCGCTCTAGGATTCAGGGAGTAATTAACAGAATAATCAACTTTAGTCTTTCCCTCATCCGCGTCTTTTGTCGTGACCAATACTACGCCGAAGGCTCCCCTCGCCCCATAAATAGCTGCTGCCGCTTGATCCTTGAGGACCGAAACATCTTTAATATCGGAAGGGTTTAAATTATTTAAATCTCCCGGAATTCCATCGATCAAGACCAATGCCGATCCTCCTGCACCGATCGATCCTTCCCCTCTCACCATTGGCGAAAAATCCTGTGTCGGTGAGCCAGTCGGCATCTCCACAAAAATCCCTGGCATGGCTCCTTCTAAGCCTTTGGCTGCGTTGGTCATCGGCCGATCTTTAAACACCTCTTCTCCGATATGCTCCACGGCACCAGTCAAATTCACTCTTTTCTCTGTTCCATATCCCACCACAACTACCTGCTCTAGAGACATTTCTTCAGGCTCCATTGTTACATCCAAAGAATCTCCTCCGGTATAACTAACTTCTTTCTTTTTATACCCCACAAAAGAAAAAACCAAAGTGGCACCTTCTGGTACACCTTTTAATTCATAATTACCTCGGGCGTCTGTGGTAGTTCCATTTTGACCTCTTTTTATATTAACTGATACACCTTCTAATAACTCTCCCGATTCGCCCGAAACAGTCCCACGGACCGTAGTTTGTTGAAGAGGATATCTTAAATGGCCGCTTTCTTCAATGGAGGGAAAAGGATCGGAATTACTAAACCCTTGCACCATGTAACAAAGGATTCCTAAAAACATCAGCACAAAAGATCGATAATTATAGGTAAAGAATGTGAGATTCTTCATAAGATTAAGATTTTTAAATGGATAAAACTATAAAACACTTAACAAACCAGCATTAAATAAACCTTTTAATACTTTAAAAATAATATAAATAAACTTATCGACAAAAATTTTTATATTCTTCATTTTCTCTGTTAGTACAGTTATCTTTATATAAAGCGCTCTCCAGCTCTATAAATAGAGGGTTTTTAACTTCACCAATTCTATTTTCTCTAAATTATATTGTAACAATGGAATCAATCCCCACCATCATGAAATAAAAACAATTCAAACTAATTTAACCATGATAAAATTATTCATAGAAGAGACCGGTTAAACACAACTGGATCATAACAAGAGAATCAGAGCTTTATCAAATAACCGCAGTAGCAAAAACTTTATCTCTAAAAGAAAAACTTTTTTAAATTAGCATCCACCTTTAAAAACCTTTATATTTATGGTGTTTTATTAACAAATGGAAAAAGAAAAAAATGAAAAATATCACGAAACGGCACGAATTCATTATCAAAAAACTGGAAGAAAATGGAAAGGTTTACATTGATAAATTGGTAAAAGCCACGGGGGTTTCAGGGGTCACTATTCGTAAAGATTTAAAAACACTGGAAAAAAAAGGCCTTTTATTCATTACACGCGGAGGAGCTTCTCTTCACAACCCCTACTCAATAGATAGATCGATTTATGAAAAAGCAACTATAAATGCTGAGGCAAAAAATAGCATCGGTAAAGAGGCTGTCCGTTTGATTAAAAACACAGACTCGGTTATTATTGGCTCCGGGACAACAGCATTTGCCATTACCCATCATTTACACCCTCAAAACCCTTTAACTGTAATTACACCTGCCATTAAAGTTGCTTTGGAAATGAGCGGCAGGCCTAATGTTGACTTATTACAACTGGGAGGTATGATTCGACCAAACTCCTCTTCAGTAGCTGGATCATACGCAGAGTATATGTTGGATCGCATATCTTGCGGCATTATTTTTCTCGGTGTAGATGGCATAGATATGAATTTTGGTTTTTCAATAAGTAACCTAACAGAAGCTTATATTAATCAAAAAATGATAGAAACATCAGAAGTAGTAGCTATTGTTGCGGATAGTTCAAAATTTGGGGCAAGAGGAATAGGGAAAATATGTGATATCGAACAGGTAAGATATGTAATCACAGATAAAGGAGTAAAAGAAGAGTATATAAAAGAGCTGGATAACCGAGGTGTAAAGGTTATTGTGGCTTAATTCCACTTTTGAATTCTGACAGAAAATATATTTAAAACACATTGAAAAAAACTGAAATAAACAAAAGAAATTATAGAAACCATGAAGAGAACACTGTTTTTATCCACTTTATATATATTGCTGTGCTTAAGTACAATACAAGCACAAAAAAATCCGATTCATTTACCCGATTCAATTTATTCAGGTAAACAAGGGGAATTCCATGTACAGAGCGTAGCGGTAGATCAAAAAAATGGATTCGTTTATTTTTCCTTTACAGATAAATTAGTGAAAACAGATTTGACAGGAAAGTTAATCGGAAGCGTCACCGGCCTTGTGGGGCATTTAGGCGATATAGATTTCGATCCGGAAAGAAACAAAATTTATAGCTCTTTAGAATACAAACAAGACGCTATCGGAAAAGGAATCAGTAAAAAACTGGGCGTAGATAATACAGATAATGTAGGTTTTTATATAGCCATCTTCGACGCATCAAAAATAGTAAAACCTGATATGGACGCTGAAAAAGATGAGGTGCTGCAGACGGTATACTTAAGGGAAGTAGTAGATGATCACTTAGCCACTGTAAAAATGAAAGGTCAAGAGATCACACATAGATTCGCTTGTTCGGGTATAGACGGCACCACATTGGCTCCTGGTATAGGTAAGGATAAAAACACAAAGAAATATCTCTACGTAGCTTATGGCATTTACGGGGATACTACAAGAAATGACAACGATCATCAAGTTATTTTGCAATATGATATTTCAAACTGGGATCAATATGGCGAAACTTTATATCAAAATAATTTGCACCAATCAGGGCCGGAGAAACCTTTAGAAAAGTATTTTGTTAAAACCGGAAATACGACTTATGGAATCCAAAATTTAGCTTATGATGAATATACCGGAAACTTTTTTGCAGCAGTGTATAAAGGTAAAAAATCAGAATTCCCA
>DATGTY010000310.1:0-4069 GCA_035301605.1 Chitinophagaceae bacterium
AAGTATAAAGTGTATATCATAGATGAGGTGCACATGTTGAGTGCGGCTGCTTTTAATGCATTTCTTAAAACATTGGAAGAACCCCCTTCTCATGCTATTTTTATTCTTGCAACTACAGAAAAGCACAAAATCCTCCCAACGATATTGAGCCGTTGTCAGGTTTTTGATTTTAAACGCATGCCTACGGCAGAAACGGTAAAACATCTTCAAGAAATAAGTGAGAAGGAAAACGTGCGTGCTGAAAGTGATGCCCTGCATCTCATTGCGCAAAAAAGTGAAGGCTGCATGCGAGATGCATTGAGTATCTTAGATAAGATTATTAGTTTTACCGGAGGGGAATTAACTTATAAAAATACCCTGCAACATCTTAATATTCTAGATCATGAATTCTTTTTCAGAATCAATGATGCAATTCTTGCTGAAGATACCGGTGAAGCCTTGCTCATCTATGACGAAATTCTTCAAAAAGGCTTTGAGGGAGATGACTTTATAGATGGGTATGCGGGTTTCTTGAGAGATTTATTAGTGTGTAAAGATGAACGAGCGATTCATTTAATGGAAGTGGCGGATAATCTGAAAGCGCATTATAAAGAACAGGCCGAAAAGTTGGATGTCGGCTTTTTAGTTACGGCATTGAATATTCTGAATGAAACAGGAATTCAATACAAACAAGCCCGTAATAAACGACTGCAAATTGAAATGTGTTTGATTCGGTTAAGTTATTTACGACAGGCTGTGTCCTTAGTAAGTAATGAACAATCAGGTGCAGTTGCAAAAAAAAAAGTAACCGATAGAAAGGCGCAGCCAATATCTATAAGTGAAGGGTATGCAGAAAAAAGGGTGGGAGATGAAATAAGTGGAGAATTACCACAGGCAGAAAGTCATCAGGAAGCTGTTTCACAGAAAAGTGAAGAATCTGTTTCTGAAAAGAAGCCAAAGAATTCTGTAACAACAGTGCTGAAAGGACAAGCCCAAACGAGTCCTAAAGAGAATGCGAAACCCTCACTGAACAATTCTGAACCAAAGAAAAAACAGGGAGAAGTTCCTGATACAAGCAAAAAATTGAATCCGAAAGAGGCTTTACCCAAAGATAAAGCGAATCCTTTGGGTGGTAGTGGAAAGTTAGATTTGAATACCATTCGAGCCCAGGTTTCTAAAGAGAAAGAAGCAGAAAAAAATGTAGAAAAAGCTGTTTCCAGTCCGCTGGAGGAAGAAAGCCTTATGGAAATATGGAACCAGCATATTGAAGAGCTAAAAAAGAATGATAAAAAACAAGCAGCCAACTTATTAAATATGGCTACTGTTAACGTTGTGGATGAAAAGAGCGTTGATATTATTTGTCGAAATGCAGTACAGCAATCGTTTATTAATGATCAGAAAATTGTGCTTGCAGATAAATTGAAAAACAAGTTCCAGAATGATGCTATTCAGGTAACTGCTAAGGTGGATGATTCCTTACGCGATGCAGTTCATAAAGAACCTGTTTTGACGAAAAGGCAGCAATTGGAACAACTGATGGATAAATATCCGGTTGTAAAAGAATTGAAAAATAAACTATATTTAGACTTAGGCTAAAAGGATATTAATAATCATTGAGAATGAATGTGTCTTTTTAGCAAGTTTTTTATTAATTTTGAAAAAAATTTGATACCCATTACAAAGTAATAATTTATGGCAGAAGTTATTCGCATGCCTCTTTTGAGTGATACAATGAAAGAAGGCGTGATTGCAGATTGGAATGTTGAAGTCGGTGATAAAATCTCTTCAGATGAAGCTATTGCAGAAGTAGAAACCGATAAAGCAACAATGGAAGTCATTCCTTATGTAGAAGGCACTGTTTTATATATTGGACCAAAAAAAGGTGAAGCCGCAAAAATAAACGAGGTGATTGCCGTCGTTGGCGAAGAAGGAGAAGATTATAAAAGCTTACTGGCAGAAGAAGACGAGGAAGAAAGTCAGGATGCTGAAGAAAAAACAGCCGACGATACAGAGGAAAAAGATAGTAAATCCGAAGAGAAATCCTCCGGTAAGGAAGTAGATTCCAAAGCCTTGGAAGAGGCAGAGAAGAATGCGACAGCCATTCGGATGCCTTTATTAAGCGATACGATGAAAGAAGGGAAAATTGTTTCCTGGAATGTAAAAGAAGGAGAGGAAGTAGGTGCTGATGATGTACTTGCAGAAGTGGAAACAGATAAAGCGACGATGGAAGTGATTGGATATGTTGATGGTACTTTGTTGCATATTGGCGTTCCTGAAGGGGAAGCTGCTAAAATCAACAGTATTATTGCCATAGTTGGTAAGGAAGGAACCGATATACAACCTATTTTGGATGCAGAAAACAGGGAATCAGAAGATAAAAAAGAGGAGGAACAACCTAAAGAGGATGCTGCTGCTGAGAAAACGCCTGCGAAAGAGAAAAAGGATACTTCTAAAAAGAAATCCAAAACTAAAGAAGGGCGCATAAAAGCCTCTCCTCTTGCCCGTAAAATGGCAGAAGAAAAAGGCATTGATTTGGAAGATATTGATGGATCCGGGGATAGCGGAAGAATTATCAAAAGAGATATTGATGGTTATAAACCGCAACAAAAAACTGCTAAATCAACTACTGCTCCAAGCTTTGCTCCGGCAGGAGAAGAAGGATATGAAGATAAGCCATTTACACAGATGCGTAAGACCATTGGACGTCGCCTGAGTGAAAGTAAATTCAATGCGCCTCATTTCTATCTAACGGTTGAATTAAACATGGATAAAGCCATGAGGGTGAGGAAAGAAATGAATGAGATAAGCCCGGTCAAAATTTCCTTTAATGATTTGATTATTAAGGCTTCTGCTATGGCATTACGGAAGCATCCGGAGGTGAATAGCAGCTGGCTGGAAGAAGAAGGTGTGATTCGTACCTATAAACATATTCATGTAGGTTCTGCCTTTGCTATGGAAGAAGGGTTAATCGTTCCGGTGATTAAGTTTGCTGATCAAAAATCATTGAGTCAGATCGCCGGTGAAGCAAAAGAACTTTATGGGAAAGCAGGAGAAGGGAAACTGCAGCCTAATGAATTTAGTGGAAATACTTTCTCTGTTTCCAATTTAGGAATGATGGGAATCGATGAATTTACGGCTATAATCAACCCGCCGGATGCTGCTATTTTGGCCATAGGTGGAATAAAAGAAACACCAATTGTTGAAAATGGAGAATTTAAATCAGCACATATTATGAAGGTGACATTGAGTTGTGATCATCGTGTGGCTGATGGCGCAGTAGGTGCTAAGTTCTTAAAAACTCTGAGGAAGTTTATTGAAAACCCTGCTACTATGTTAGTTTAAACTGTTTTCTAAATAAAAACTTGAAGGCGTACTCTTCCAAGTACGCCTTCAAGTTTTTATACCTTTTGTACAATGTCTTATCATAATTATCAATCTAAATCCTGGCAACTATCCAAAAGCTCCTTTGTTAAAGCACAACAATGTCATAAATTACTTTGGCTTGATAAACACAAAAGATCGCTGGCTACTCCTCCGGATAAGAAGACTAAAATGAGATTCCAACGTGGTCATGATTTTGAAGATCGAGTAAGAGCAGCAGAGTTTCCCGGAGGAATTAATATTAAAGACCAAATAAGTAACTGGAAGTATTTTGATGCCTACACAAGAGAATTGTTAGATCGACCTGACAAAAGAATTCTTTATGAGGCTACCTTTATAGAAGATAACGTTTTGGTGATGTCGGACATTCTGGTTGGCTCTGATGCCGAGGGATATGATTTTTATGAAATCAAACGACATACGGAATTGAAGGAGGTGGTACAGCAGGATTTGGCAGTACAATATTATGTTTGTAAAAAGCGGTTTGACACTAAAATAAACAGCTTTAATATTGTGTTGCGGGCAGATGAAGAAGGTAAAGAGTGGCGTATCAGAGATATGAAGAAGGAATTGGAAGAATTGCAAAAAGAAGTGCAGAAGAAAATAGAAATGTATTTGGAGATATTAAAAGGAAGTGAACCCAATATTGCCATGGGGAAACATTGTCACGAGCCTTATGACTGCCCCTTTATTGGCTATTGTAGCCAAA
>DATGTY010000311.1:0-2992 GCA_035301605.1 Chitinophagaceae bacterium
TCTGTTTATGCTTATGTACTTAAGAATAAAAATGGGATGGAGGTGACAATCTTGAATTACGGAGGCGTTGTTCAGTCTGTAAAAGTTCCTGATAAGAATGGAAAAATTGGTGATGTCGTTTTGGGATTTAATAATATTGAAAAGTATCAAAAATATTCTCCTTATTTTGGTGCATTAATAGGACGATTCGGAAATCGAATTGCCAAAGGCACTTTTACGCTTAACGACTCTACTTATCATGTTCCTATCAACGATGGCCCAAATTCATTGCATGGAGGGAAAAAAGGATTTGATAAAAGAATTTGGGATGTAACCCCCTTTAATAAAGATAGTATAGAAGGTTTGAAATTGCATTATTTAAGTCCTGATGGAGAGGAAGGCTATCCCGGGAACTTGGATGTTAATGTGACTTATACCCTAAATAATCAAAATGAACTGCAAATTGAATATAATGCAACCACAGATAAACCAACCATCCTTAATTTGACGAATCATTCTTATTTTAATCTTCGAGGAGGAAAGGATTCTATCAATGACTACATTCTTAAGATTGATGCAGATCATTTCTTGCCTGTCGATTCGACTTTAATTCCTACAGGAGAATATAAGTCGGTTGCAGGTACGCCCTTTGATTTTACGAAGCCAACAAAAATAGGCTTGCATCTAAATGATACGGTAAAACAAATGCTGTTGGCGAATGGCGGATATGATTTTTGTTGGGTGTTGAATAAACCTCATAATTTGAGTAATCCTGCAGTGAGTGTTTATGATCCTAAAACAGGAAGGATTCTAAAGGTTTATACAACAGAACCCGGTGTGCAGTTTTATTCGGGAAACTTTTTGGAAGGTGCCTTTAAAGGGAAAGATGGCATTGCTTATCCCAAACATTCTGCTATTGTATTAGAAACAGAACATTTTCCCGATTCTCCAAATCAACCTGAGTTTCCTTCTACTACTTTAAAACCTGGAGAAACTTATCACACTACAACCATTTATAAATTTGGTGTAAAAAAGGAGAACTAAGAGTTTGACTTTTGATTTTCTTTTTTGACAAATTCTTTAGGAGTTAGTTTAAATTGAAGATTAAAACATTTAGAGAAATAAGAAGGAGAGTTAAATCCGGTCATATAACCTATCTCTGCGATAGAATATTCCTTTTGTAACAGTAACTTTGCTGCATGTTTCAAACGAATGAGTCGGATAAATTTATTAGGGACATGACCGCTGATGGCTTTTAGTTTTTTATGTAGGTTAGATCGGCTCATCGCTAATTCATTGCTTAATTCTGTCACGGAGAATTGTGGGTCGTCCAAGTGTTCCATTATGAGATCTGTAACTTGATTGACGAACTTTTTATCCCCGATATTAGTGACCAAACTCCCAGGTTCTTCAAATGGATATTGAGAAAATTTCTGTTTGAGCTGCTCGCGAGAGGTGAGTAGGTTGTTGACGATAGCCATTACGTGTTTCCATTTAAAAGGCTTGGTAATGTAGGCGTCTGCCCCATTTTCTATTCCTTCTATTTCAACTTCCATATTTGTACGGGCGGTCAGTAGTATAACAGGAATATGGCTGTAATTTGTGTTTTCCTTTATCCGCTGGCAGAGTGCAAGCCCATCCATTTCCGGCATCATGACATCAGAAATAATAATTTTTATGTCCTCTTTTTCTAGCTGCTGCATGGCATCCTTTCCATTTTTGGCTTTGATAACAGCGAATCCCTCATCTTCTATATTCTTAGAAATGAAATCTAATAAGGAAACATCATCTTCCACAATCATTGCGTATTGTTTGTCCTTTTCTTCTTCTGTTTCTTCTTTTGATAGTATTGCAGAAGTCGGTTGCTCTTTTGAAGGCGTAAAAGGCAAATGAACCGTAAATATTGTTTTAATATTTTCTTTGCTTTCAATGGATAGGGAACCTTCATGTTTTTCGGTTAAACTTTTTGCTAGCGCGAGACCGATACCATTTCCGCCAAGGTTGTGATACTCATGAGCGCCGGAAGAAACTTGATAAAATTTTTTGAATACTTCTGAAAGCTCCTTCTTTGGAATACCAATACCGTCATCCTCAATACTTATAGAAAAATAATGTTTCCCTTTATGAGTGTAAGGCTTATTGATACGAACTTCAACCCGAGATCGGGTAAATTTAAAAGCATTAATTAATAAGTTGCTGAGGATCTTAGTGAGGGCTTCGGGGTCGGCTTCTATTTCCTGACTTTCTAAATGGGATGAAATGGCGTATTTTATTCCTTTTTTGTAGGAAATAGAAGAAAAACGAGAGAATATTTGATGTACTAAAGAAACAATTTCTATTCTTTCCTGCTGAATTTCATAGACATCACTTTCCATCTTTCGAAAATCCAGTAATTGGTTGGTGAGCATTAGTAAACGATTGGAGTTGTCTTCCATAATCGTCAATTGTTCCTTGATTTTTGGTCTCCAATGGTTAGACTGGATGAGTTTTTCCAAGGGCGCGATGATTAAAGATAAAGGCGTTCGGATTTCATGCGCCATGGAAGTGAAAAAGTCAATTTTTTGTTTATAAAAGGCATGTTCTTTTTTTACCTGTGCCCGTTCTAATTTGATCTTGTTTTTTCTTTTC
This sequence comes from Chitinophagaceae bacterium, assembly GCA_035301605.1. Taxonomy (GTDB): domain Bacteria; phylum Bacteroidota; class Bacteroidia; order Chitinophagales; family Chitinophagaceae; genus FW021-bin31. The sequence continues at coordinate 2,608 of DATGTY010000311.1, forward strand.
ATTTTCTTAATCTCCATCTTTCTGAGAAAAAAGATGACGCTTAAGATGATAAGGACATAAATGATATAGGCGAGGGTGGTTCTATAAAAGGGAGGACGGATAGTTAGGGCTATTGTAGCAGGATGAAGATACCAATTGCCATTGAGGTCAGTTGCTTTTACTTTAAAAGTATAATCGCCTGCGGGTAGATTGGTATAGGTGGCTTTCCTTTGTGAGCCTACGTCATTCCAGTCCTGATCGTAGCCTTCCATTTTGTAGGCATATTGGGTTTTATTGGGCGCTATATAATTTAGTGCAGCATATTCCACGCTAAACATAGACTGTTTATGGGAAAGCGTGAGTTGGTTGGTGTAAGTGATTATTTTATCCAGGGGACTCTTTTTGG
>DATGTY010000312.1:0-5673 GCA_035301605.1 Chitinophagaceae bacterium
AACATCCAAAAATAATTTGAAAGCTACCTCCTAACTTCTCTCCTCACCTCCCAACCCCCTTGCTATGACCTTCTCCGCTTTTTACCAAAGCGGGCGCAAAAATACAACCCTTTATTTTAATAGCAAACTTTTAAGTGAAAATTTTCTAAGTATTTATTCTATAGGCAAGGACTCTGCTCGAAAGGCTGCACGTAACTGGATAGAGGTAGCATGAAAAAGGATCTTAACATTCACATTTCTTTCTACATGATAACAAGCATCCTCTAAATACCCAATCATATCTCTGATTTGAAAAAAATTTGCAAATTTCAACAAGTTTTTAGCAAACTTTTCTTCTTCAGGTAAGATTGTCAAGTCATGCCCCCTGTTAAATTCTATTAGCAATGCATATTCCAACTGTTTTATAAAATACCGTAAGAACTGTTTATGCTCCTCTCTTCCCACCTTCGCACCGACAAATGAAGTAATCCACTGTGAAAGCAATCCGGGATTTCTCCCTAGAATAGCATTCAACCATGCTCTCAGACGATTCATATAATTAGCAGTATCCTGTTTTACAATATGCAGGGCTGCATTATAATCTCCATCCGCCAATGCCGCAACACGTTGTGCTTCTTTCTCATCCAACGATTCATTTTGTATTAAAGCCTCTGACAAGTTCGAATGAGTAAGCGATGGCATACGAATAAGCTGCGTTCTAGAAAGGATGGTATTCAGAATATTCTCAGACTGCTCTGCAACAAGAATAAATACTGTCTTCTGAGGAGGTTCCTCTATTACTTTCAAAAGCCGATTTCCTTCTTTCCTTAGGAATTCAGGTCTCCATATAATCATTACCTTAAACTCACTCTCGTAGCTTTTCAGACCCAGCGTTCTAATAATTTCACCGCACTCCCGTGCGGTAATATTCCCCTGTTTATTTTCAGCACCTATAAATTGTAACCACTGATAAATATTACTGTAAGGATGTTGGCTAATAAACTCGCGCCATTCTTTGCCATAATCGGCACTAATCGGCTTATCTCCTGATTTTTTAGGAACTACAGGATAAGAAAAATGAATATCCGGATGAACAAGTTTTGCTGCTTTTTTACAAGCAGCACAAATTCCACAAGCATCTCCATCCTGTTTATTGGTACAAACCAAATATTGAGAAAGCGCCATTGCCATAGGCAATCCCCCTGCCCCTTCAGGAGTTAATAACAATAAAGCATGGCTCAAGCGGTCATGATCAATGGCCTGTACCAAGTCAGTTTTATAATCCGTATGTCCAATTACTTCTGAAAAAAGCATGTTCTATTTCAACTTTGCTAAAGCTTCTTTAATTCGGCTCATACCTTCATCAATCTTTGCTATAGAGGTAGCATAAGAAATGCGAATACAGTTGGGTTCGCCAAAAGCATTTCCTGTGACTGTTGCTACTAATCCTTTTTGCAGAAGGTACATACATAAATCATCCGCATTATTAATAATATCATCCGCAAAAGATTTTCCAAAATAGGCGCTCACATCAGGAAAAATATAGAAGGCTCCTTGTGGTTCATGAACCTTAATTCCGGGAATCTCTCTGGCAACCTCTAAAATGTGATCTCTTCTTTTCCTGAATTCCTTCACCATTTCTTTGGTATCATCCAAATCTGCATTAAAAGCATAAATCCCGGCACGCTGTGTAATAGAACAAGTAGCGGAGGTAAATTGTCCCTGGATTTTCGTCATTGCTTTTGCAATAGGCAAAGGTGCGGCAACAAATCCTAGCCTCCAGCCGGTCATAGCATATCCTTTACTCAATCCATTCACAAGGATAATGCGATCTTTCAAACTATCAAACTGTGCAATACTTTCATGCTTTCCGGTATAATTAATATATTCATATATTTCATCAGAAATAATCAACACTTGAGGATATTTCTCAAAAACTGCTTTAAGAGATTCCAATTCTTCTTTAGTATATACAGACCCGGAAGGATTACAGGGAGACGAAAACATAAATAGTTTCGTTTTAGGTGTAATCGCTTCTTCTAACTGTGCTGCTGTAATTTTATAATCATTTTCAGCCTTTCCCTGTACATTCACGACCTTTCCTTTTACAAACTCAACCTGAGCTGTATAAGTGACCCAATATGGCGTCGGCACAATCACCTCATCACCTGGATTTACTACCGTCATAATAGTATTAATCAGGCTGTGTTTAGCTCCTGTAGATGCAACAATCTGATCCGGCGCATAATCCAATCCATTATCACGTTTCAGTTTATGACAAATCGCTTCTCTCAATTCTTTATATCCGGGTACCGGCGTATAATGCGTATAACCTTCATCTATCGCCTTTTTGGCTGCCTCCCGAATACTTTTAGGAGTATCAAAATCAGGTTCTCCAAGGCTCAGAGATATCACATCCAGCCCTTTTGCTTTTAATTCATTGCCAAGTCTTGACATCTTTAAGGTTTGCGACTCTGCGATGCGGTCAACGCGTTCTGCTAATTCCATATAAGGTGCTTTTTTTACTACGCAAAACTACCTAATATTTATTTAAAATAAATAAAAATACTTCCTTCCAGCTAAGATTTTTATTCCTTTATATCAACTATTTTCATAAGGCTGTAATTTCCATTTACAAGATTCATTTTATTCTTAACTTTGAAACATGCCAGAAATATCTAAAAAAAAGGTTTTTTATCCTATAAATATTGCTTTCAGAGAATATCTGGAATCCTATGATAGAGAAATTAAATTGCCACTATCTTATGAAGATTTGAGATATTATGACAATACCATTCCACTATACGATGAAAAAGGAATAGATACGCTTTGGGAAACCGTTTTTTATCCACAACATTTAATGTCCAGAATTCATTCAGGATTAAAGCGAATATATTCCATTCTGAAAGCCGGTGGAGATAATACCGCCGAAGAACATTTGTATGTAGAACGCGTAGATTACTGCACATTTGGAAACTCTCATCCTTTTAGAATACGGATAGTCAATACCTATAATGATGTGTACGATTATTTCTATATAAAAATTGCCGATGCTTCCAGAATATATGGTTTAGAACTGGAACATATCTTATCTCCATACTGGCTCAATTTTGTAGTGGCGGAGAACACACTTATAGAAGAGCATATTGCAGGAGTTCCGGGCGACAAATTTATAGAAAGCTGGATGGACAGCCCCGACTTCAATCCGAAAAGAATTGCTAAAGAATTTGTCAAATTTAATGAACGTTGTTTTGTTCGTTTGTTAGGAGACATGCGTTCATACAATTTTGTTATTGATATCACACCGGATTTTGATGATGTTCAATTTCGTATTCGGGGAATAGATTTTGATCAACAATTTTATGAAGGGAAAAAGAATCTCTATATGCCCCAATTTTTTAAAGAAAATATTGCTTTTGTGAATTTAGTCATTAAATACCTTAATGCGGATGTGGTCAGACAATATCAACAAGAGGAAAGAGCGTTGATTGCTCGAAGAATCAAAGCACACAGACATCGAGTTACGGATTTAAGAGATGTTATTATGACAGATACCGTATCCTCTCCTGAAAAGATTAGTCAATTAGGGCATGAGCTAGCTCGCCATTATGATGATATCATTTTTTCCAGAGCAGAAACCATGGGAGAAATCATTGAACGTAGCTTAAAGAGACTTCTAGTCAACAGCTTAGCCAAGAAACGTTACATTTAACTTATCCAATTAAAGTTTTTAAAAGAGGGAAAAATCCCTACTTTTGAGCTTTATTATATTCTTTATTATGCTACTAACCCATATAGGAAAATTTGTATTGATGCTCAAAGGGATGTTTACCAAACCGGAGAGTATGAAAATGTTTTGGAAACAATTCATGACCCAATGCGTAGATATAGGGATAGGTTCATTAGGAATCGTATTGATTATTTCTGTATTTATCGGGGGCGTATCTACCATTCAAACAGCCTATCAACTGGTCAGCCCGCTTATCCCAAACTCCACCATTGCCATGGTAGTCAGAGATACAATGATTCTCGAATTTTCGCCAACCATAACCTGTATTGTACTAGCAGGTGTAGTTGGCTCTAAGATAGCTTCTGAACTGGGAAACATGAGGGTTAGTGAGCAAATTGATGCACTAGAAATTATGGGTATCAATCCAAAGAATTATCTTATTCTCCCCAAAATACTTGCCGCGCTCGTAACAATCCCCTTATTGGTTGCTATTTCTGGTTTTGTTGGTATCTGGGCGGGTAAAATTGCCGGAGTTTCTACCGGTATTCTTTCCTCCCAGGAATATATGGAAGGATTACGGTCAGGTTTTACCGGATATAGTGTATTTTTTGCACTAACTAAGGCTTATACCTTTGCATTTATCATTTCCACAATCCCCTCCTACTATGGCTATTTTGTAAATGGAGGTGCACTGGAAATTGGAAAATCCAGCACCAAAGCAGTCGTTGTAAGCTGTGTCCTTATTTTATTAGCTGATTATGGTCTGGCTAGTGTATTCCTTTCTTAACATCATAAACAAGCATTCATGATTGAATTAACAGATGTAAAAAAAAGTTTTGGAGATAATACCGTATTAAAAGGGATTTCTGCTTCCATGGAGGACGGAAAAACCAATTTGATTATTGGCACGAGTGGAAGCGGGAAAACAGTACTCATGAAGTGCATTGTCGGCCTTTTTAAAATAGATTCCGGTACCATAAATTATGGAGATCAGGATTTTTCCAGAATGCCGGAAAAGGAAATTAAAGAAATCCGCCAACAAATAGGAATGCTTTTTCAGGGATCAGCACTTTTTGACAGCATGACAATAGAGCAGAATATCATGTTTCCCCTGAACATGTTTACCAACTTCAACTACAAAGATCGAAAAAAGAGAGTAAACGAAGTATTAGACCGCGTCAATCTAAAAAATGTTAACAATAAGCTACCTTCTGAGATAAGCGGAGGAATGCAAAAAAGAGTTGGAATTGCCCGTGCCATCGTCTTAAACCCAAAATATCTATTTTGTGATGAACCCAATTCTGGCCTTGATCCTCAAACCTCAATGGTCATTGACCGATTAATTCATGAGATTACAGTAGAGTTTAATATGACCACTGTCATCAATACACATGACATGAATTCTGTGATGGAAATCGGCGACAATATCTTATATCTACATAAGGGACATCGTCAATGGGTAGGCAACCAAGAAGAAATCATATACAGCGAAGATGAAAAACTGAATGAATTCATCTTCGCTTCCGAATTCTTACAAGAAGCCAAAAGAATGAGACAATATGAAATGGAGAAAAAAAACAGATAGCCCTAAGCGTGGATAGATTTAGATTCAAGTTCGTTGGCTGTTGGCTGCTGGCTGCTGGCTATTGGCTGTTGCCTTCCGCTACCCTATCCATCCCTGAATCGCTCTCCATACATCCATTCCATTCGCAAACAGCAGCAGTCCCAACAGAATAATCATACCGGTAATTTGCGCATACTCCAGGAATTTTTCATTTGGTTTACGACCACTTACAATTTCATACAATAAAAACATCACATGACCACCATCCAGCGCCGGAATCGGTAACATGTTCATAAATGCAAGAATCAAAGATAAAATAGCAGTCCACATCCAAAATACCTGCCAATTCCAGGTTGGAGCAAAAGCTTTGGCAATAGAACCAAATCCACCTAACCCCTTA
>DATGTY010000313.1:0-4067 GCA_035301605.1 Chitinophagaceae bacterium
CTCCGTGGATCCTGCTCACGAATTTATGGTAGCCACGCCCAAAGCGGGTATCTATAGAAAAGAAGTGACGGTCACTTCTCAGAACAAACAAAAAAAACAAACCTATCACATCATCATCGAGCGACCTTTTGCCTTTGAAGATATTGTTATTCAAAAGTTCAACAACACGCTTTTGGTCAACAACAATCCGACAAATAATGGGGGGTATCGATTTGTCAAGTACCAATGGTATAAAAACGGACAGCCCATCAGCCGGGAGCAGGTTTATTCTGTAGGGGATGAGAGAAACGACCTGCTGGACGAAGAAGCGACTTACAGCGTAGTCGTTACTACGGAGGATGGAGATAAAATCCATACCTGTCCGACAACAATTTCTTTTGACCGAAGAATAGGCATAGAAGTCTATCCCAATCCAGTGGCTCGACAGTCGGGGCTGCAAGTGAAAGTAAAATATCCGGGAAACAATTTCCCGGGAGCCATTGCGCGTTTGTATTCCCTCAAAGGGCGCCAGATATTAACTTTCCGCATGAAGGAGAAATTAGAGAAGATGAAGCTTCCGGCGAAGATTACGACCGGGGTGTATATTTTAGTTATTGAAGTCAATCATCATAAGAAAACAACAAAAATATTTGTTAACCACTAAAGTTTAGAAATGATAAAGAGAATATATCTCCTCAGTCTGATAGCACTAATGGGGCTTACCTATGGCACTAACGCACAGGAGTTACAAATAGCAGGTGCCGGATTCACCACCAACAGTACCCATAATGAAGAACTTTTCAACAACGTTTATGAAGGATACATCTTTGGGGTAGAATATCATTATTATTTTTCCGATCACTGGAGTATAGGCACCGGTGTTTCCTACCGGAATGGCGCATTTTCCTACTGGGAAAATCAACTCAAAGCTGCCTATCCGGCAAAAGATGTAGAAGGAGATCCTTTGGAATTCCGGTACCATGCCCGGCATTATTCAGAATCCGAAAAGTGGCATAATTTAAGGATTCCTCTTGTGGTACAATATGAGACTGCTGGGGCGATTCGCTGGTATTTTCGAACCGGCTTATTACTGGATCTACCCTTAGGGAGTGCCAAGGCTAAAATGCAATGGAACGACCTTCATACTTCCGGCTATTATGAACAATGGGATGCAGCGTTGACCGGTCCAAAGTTCGCCGGTTTTGGTAATTGGGAAAAGACCGAAGAAGAGCAAGAAATCACCTTCAAAAACAGTTATAGTTGGACGATAGAAACAGGAATCAAAGGATTATTCGGTCGAAATTATTTGTATTTCGGTGTTTTTGCAGATGTTGGTCTAAATAGCTTCCGACCGAAAAGGTCTTCTCAGGCTAGTCAGATAGAATATACCGGAACAGAAGAAACTCCCTTAAAATTTCACAATGTATGGCAACAAAAACGCTTTAAAAACAAGGGATTAAGAAATATACTGTTTGGTTTACGAGTAAGGTATGGGATAGGGTTGAAATAGCCAACGACTAACCCATTAATAATTAAACCAAGTAAATTATTGATTATCAGAAATATAAAGTGCCCGAGACCGGATTCGAACCAGCACGCCGTTGCCAGCACTACGACCTGAACGTAGCGCGTCTACCAATTTCGCCACTCGGGCATTCAATGCTTTTCAAAGACAAGGCAAAGATAATTTGTTCCTCTAAATTCACCAAAAACAAAATATCAAAGAAATTTATTCTCTTTAAAAGAGACTCCCCTGAGTGTCATCTTCCTCCTCTTCCTTATCTTTCTTATCCTGTATAACTTCCTCCTCTTCAATCTCTTCTGACTCTAGTAGCTCCATATTTACATACCTTACTTTATCCGTCAGTCTGTTTCCAAATGCTTTCCAACCCATCACATCTACCATTTCCGTTAAATCTAACACCTCACTCTTTGCTTCTGCTTTACTTTTTCCTGCAGTCAATAAAATCTTTGGTGTGCGCTGCATGGTGACCAACTCCAGATAATTTTTCCTGCCTTCTTTAATAAAAATAAAACGTTGATCCTCAGTCTGTGTTTCTATAAGAAATCTTTTAACATTGAACTGTTTCTTCTCATCGTCATAATAAATGGCGGTAATCACCGCATCCGGATTAAGCTTTTCAATAGCCACTAACTCATTTCTATCATAACGATTAGTCAGTTCATAATTGGTTATTTCATAGGAACCATCATTGTAAAAGGCGATAATACGATCATCATTTTCAAAATCTCCCACCAGCATACCATGCTCCTTTGTATTCAATCGTCCAATGGTGTCATCATACCAAATCTTTAATGCACTGAGGGTTGTTCTTCCGGCCTCTTTAAAACGTGTTTTGCGTACAGGGTATTTGGTCACCTGATTTCCCTTAGAACTACGACCTTTTATAGCAATTTCTTCAAAATAAAAATCAAAATTCTTCTTTCTGGCATTACAAGATGGACTTAAAAGAATATTCACTACTTCAGCTTCTCCATTTGGGTTGGCTGTAAAATACAAAACCTTAGATTTTTTATTTTTCCCTGCCAAAAGATATTCTCTATTCCGGGTAACACTCTTTACGTTAAAGCGCTTAGCATAAGTTACCCCGGATTTCCCATCCCGATAAATCATATTATAAGTCATCCGCTCATCTCCTTTCCGAAAAACGGCAGCATAGATAATGTTCTTCCCAATAAATACTTTATCAGTCACTTTCACCACTTTCATGGTTCCATTTTTCGTAAATACAATAACATTATCAATATCAGAACATTCGCAAACAAATTCATCTTTCTTCAAGGAGGTGCCAATAAACCCATCAGCGGCATTCATATACAACTTAGAATTAGCAATGGCCACCTGTCTTGCTTTGATATTCTCTATACTTCTAATCTCCGTTTTCCGTTCTCTTCCTTTCCCGTATTTTTTCAAGAGATTTTCATAATAAGCAATGGTAAAATCTACAAGATGGGCCAAATCATGCGCCACCTGTTCAATTCCTTCTTCCACTCCTTTAATATGTTCATCTGCACGAAAAGTATCATATTTAGAAATTCTTTTTATCTTAATCTCTGTCAGGCGGATAATGTCCTCCCGAATAATCGTTCGCTTAAATAAGTCCTTATATGGCTCCAATCCTTTATCTATAGCCGTTAAAACACCTTCCCAGGTCGTTTCTTCCTCAATATCTCTATAAATTCTTTTCTCGATAAATATTTTTTCCAGAGAAGAATAATGCCAGTCTTCCTGCAATTCATGGAGTTTGATTTCCAATTCCTGTTTCAACAATCCCTTCGTATGTTCAACAGAGTGTTGCAATAAATCCTTCGTTCCTAAAAATTGAGGTTTATCATTGACAATAACACAGGTATTGGGAGAAATAGAAATTTCACAATGAGTAAACGCATACAAGGCATCTACGGTAATATCCGGAGAAACGCCGGTGGGTAACTGAATCTCAATTTCAATATGTTCAGCTGTGTTATCAATGACCTTCTTAATCTTGATTTTACCTGCATTATTGGCTTTCGTGATTGAATCCATCAGCTGAGTAGTCGTTACCCCATAAGGCACATCTTTAATCAATAAAGTTTTCTTATCCTTTATTTCTATATGCGCTCTGGCTTTTACCTTTCCGCCTCTTTTCCCATCATTATATTCATCGACATCAATGATTCCTCCATTAGGAAAATCCGGATACAATTTAAAATATTTCCCTTGTAGATGTTTGATGGCAGCTTGTAATAACTCACAGAAATTATGGGGTAGTATTTTAGTCGATAATCCAACGGCAATACCTTCCACTCCTTGCGCCAAAACTAAAGGAAATTTCATGGGTAAATTCAGCGGTTCATTCTTTCTGCCGTCATAGCTCAACTGCCATTCCGTAGTTTTAGGATTAAAGGCAACCTCCAAGGCAAATTTGGATAATCGTGCCTCAATATATCGGGAAGCGGCAGCCGAATCTCCTGTACGATTATCCCCCCAGTTTCCTTGCGTTTCAATGAGTAGATCTTTTTGTCCAAGCCCAACGATAGCTTCTCCAATAGCAGCATCACCATGCGGATGATATTGCATCGTTTGT
>DATGTY010000314.1:0-5002 GCA_035301605.1 Chitinophagaceae bacterium
AGAAAATTAAGTGGATTCGATTGTAAAGTCTTGGCATATGATAAATATAAGGAGGATTATGGTGATGAATATGCAGAAAGAGCGACTTTAGAGGAAATTCAGCAAAAGGCCGATATTCTTACTGTGCATGTGCCACTCAATGAGGAAACACATCACATGATTAATGACCAATTTCTAAAAGCTTTTGCAGTCCCCATTTATTTTATCAATGCTTCAAGGGGCAAGGTGGCCAAAACTGCAGATGTGATTAAGAATATCAGAGAGGAACATGTCTTGGGAGCCTGTTTGGATGTGTTGGAAAACGAGCACCCCGCCTCCTTTAGTGAGGAAGAAAAAGAACAATTTAACTTTTTGTTAAATTCTGAAAAGGTCATCTTGACGCCACATATAGCTGGATATACTCATGAGGCCGCATATAAAATGGCACATTATGTGATAAAAAAGCTGGGTCTTTAGAACCGTTATTTTTTTATTAACCAAAAAATATTATCTTTGAATAATATAACGCCCGCTTCTATGTGTTATTAGAAGGGGTGTTATTTTGTTTGCCTCCTGCTAATGGTAGAAACTTTAGTCAGGAGTATTTTTTTATGTCTAAAACTAAAAACTAAAATTATGTCAGACATAACTTATGTAACAAAAGAGACTTTTGAGAAGATTAGAGAAGAGCTCAATGAGCTTAGAACAACCGGTCGTGCGAAAATTGCAGAGCAGATTGCAGAAGCCAGAGAAAAAGGGGATTTAAAAGAAAATGCAGAATATGATGCCGCTAAAGAAGCTCAGGGTATTCATGAGGCAGAAATCGCAAAATTGGAGCAGACTTTGGCCAATACAAGAATATTGGATAAGAAGGATTTGGACCTATCCCGGGTTTCTGTTTTATGTAAAGTGAAACTGACTAACCTGAAAACAAATAAATCGGTGACTTATCAGTTGGTTTCTGCCAAAGAAGCGGATTTGAAACAGAAAAAGTTATCTGTTTCTTCACCTATTGGAAAGGGATTGTTAGGTAAAAAGGTCGGTGAAGAGGTGGAAATTAAAATTCCTGCGGGACAGACGAAGTTCAGGGTAGATGATATTTTTATTTAAAGAAGAATAAACGCAGTAATATGACTATCTTTTCAAAGATTATAAATGGAGATATTCCGAGTTATAAAATTGCTGAAAATGAGCAGTTTTATGCTTTTTTGGATATCAATCCGCTTAGGGAAGGGCATACCTTGGTTATTCCTAAAGTAGAAGTGGATAAGTTTATTGATATGGATGAGGATCATCTGAGTAAGGTTTTACTTTTTGCAAAACCGATTGCCTATGCCATCGAAAAAACATTTCCTTGTGAAAGAGTCGGCTTTAGTGTGGTTGGTCTGGAGGTGCCTCATGCACATTTGCATTTGGTGCCTATTGACAATATGGATGATCTAAACTTTACTCGAAAGAAACTGACTCCTACCGAAGAAGAGCTAAAAAAGACGCAGGAAAAGATTTTGGCTCATTTATAAAAGTTGAATTTTTGATAAGAGAAAAACCTATGAGATTTCTAAAACCTCATAGGTTTTTCTTTTATTTCTATCGCTTTATTTTATCAGGATGTTTTTTAATGAAAGCTTTCCAGTCTTTGGGTTGATCTCCTAATCCGGCAATACCTGACTGTAGTTGTAAATGATGGCAGATAGCCACAGCAAGTGCATCGGTGGCATCTAGATTTTTTCGTTCCATTTTTGGTTTGTTCTTAACAATGTGACCCACCATTTCTGAGACCTGCTCCTTACTGGCATTTCCATTGCCTGTGACAGCTTTTTTGACTTTTCTTGGGGAATATTCTTGTGCTTTAAGCCCGGCTTGCAGTGCAGCTGCCAATGCGGCTCCCTGCGCTCTTCCCAGTTTAAGCATGCTTTGTACGTTTTTTCCGTAAAAGGGTGCCTCTATCGCGAAGGCTTCTGGTTGATGGAGTTGGGCAAGTGCTGTTATTTTTTCATGAATTCGGGAAAGACGTTCATAGGGATCTTCAATCTTACTTAGTATCAGGCTCCCCATCTCAATAATCTTAACCGTGTTTTTTTCTCGACGAATAAGAGCAAAACCCATGAAGCGTGTTCCCGGATCTATGCCTAAGATGACAGACGGTTTTTTATCATTATTTGAGATGTCCTTCATTTGTTTACTTGCATTTATTCAGACAAAAATACGGAATGATTTATACTTGCCGACATAGGAAAATATTATTTCTTTGTAATTGCTATAGATATGTATAGGTTTATAGTATATTTAACGTTTTATTTCGTTGTGTAGGCATAGTATTTGGGCTTTGAGAGAAAGAAGTCTTTGTTTGATTTTGACGAGAGTGAGTATTTATTTATGTTTGGATTCTTTTTTTAAACAAGCTTGATTTATTTATGATTGTTGCCCGATTGTTTGAAACGGAGATTTGTTTAAACCTTATATTATGAAAAAGTCTTTGACACTTATATTCTTTCTTTTTATTGCCATTTGCTCTTCCCGTGCGCAGTCTATGTGCAGGAGTAATAATTTTGCTTTTGGTGATGGGGAACAATTGACTTTCAAAGTCTATTATAATCTGAGTTTTATCTGGGTAGGAGCAGGAAAAGCAACTTTTACTTCTCATTTTGTTCATTATAAAAATCGCCCCACTTGGCATGTCGTTGGGAAGGGAAGAACTTTTTCCTCTTATGATTGGATTTTTAAGGTGAGAGATCGATATGAATCTTATATAGATACAGCCACTATGCAGCCCCTTACTTTTATTCGTAAAGTTCGGGAAGGAGATTATCGAAAATATAATAAAGTAAATTTCTATCAGGATAGAGAAAAGGCCGTTTCTGAGAATGGAACGATAAAGATACCAAGTTGTGTTCAGGATGTGATTAGCGCGATCTATAGAGCCAGAAATATTGATTTTAGCAAGTATCATGTGGGAGATAAAATACCATTGAAATTATATTTGGACGATGAGATATATGATATTTATATTCGATACATGGGAAAGGAGAAGATTGAAACCCATTTAGGAGAGTTTAATGCCATTAAGTTTAAACCGCTTCTTATAAAGGGAACTATTTTTGAAGGGGGAGAAAAAATGGATGTTTGGGTGAGTGATGACAAGAACAGGCTCCCATTGCGCGTGAATAGCCCAATATCTGTAGGAAGTGTTAAAGTAGATTTGGTTGGATTTAAAAATCTGAGAAATTCCTTTTCTTCCGTTATTGAGTGGGACTGATTTGGGACTTTATTTATCTGAATGTTCTATATTGGGCAGTAGCGCAGCACAAATCCCAAGAAGAGGTAAATAAGAAACAATCCCGAACATGTAGTAAACACTGGTTTTGTCGGCAAGGATACCGAGCACTCCTGCGCCAATGGCGCCCATCCCAAAGGCTAATCCAAAGAATAGTCCAGATACCATTCCTAATTTATGGGGAATAAGTTCTTGTCCGTAAATAATAATAGCCGGAAATGCCGAAGCTAAAATAACGCCGATAATTGCGATGAGAATAATGGTCCAAAATAAACTGGCATAGGGAAGAAGCAGAGTGAAAGGTGCTGCTCCCAGGATAGAAAACCAAATGACTCTCTTCCTTCCGTATTTGTCACCCAATGGACCGCCAATCATTGTTCCTGCAGCTACTGAGAATAAGAAAACAAAGAGATAAAGTTGTGAACTTTGTACCGATACCCCAAAATAATTAATCATGTAGAAGGTAAGGTAGTTCTTCATGGCAGCAAGGTAAAAAAACTTAGAAAAAATGAGGACTAACAGAATGGACAGCGCCAATATGACTTTTTTCTTGGGAAGTGCTTTTATATGATCTAGTCCGGTATTAATAGCACTTGATTTATTGCGACTTTGTTTTTTAAACCATTTGCCTACCTGCCATAAAATGATGATTGCCAGGAATGCCAAAACGGAAAAGGAAGCCACATGTTCTTGTCCAAAAGGAATGACCAATACAGCGGCTAAAAGAGGTCCTACAGAAGTTCCTGTATTCCCACCCACTTGAAAAATCGATTGTGCGGTGCCTGCTTTACCGCCTGAAGCATAGCGTGCCATGCGGGAAGATTCCGGATGAAAAACTGCCGAGCCGGCTCCTACCAGCACAACAGACAGCAAAATAGTCGTAAAGCTGCCTGCAAAAGCAAGACAGAGGAGCCCAACTAAAGAAAAACTCATGCCTATGGCCAAAGAATAAGGCTGTGGTTTTTTGTCTGTAATGGTTCCTACAATCGGCTGGAAAATAGAAGCGGTAAGCTGAAAGACCAACGTAATCATCCCAATTTCTGTAAAAGACAGCTGATAATTTGTCTTCAACATGGGATAAATGGCAGGAACCACCATTTGTAAAGCATCATTTAAAAAATGAGCAGCGCTGAGAGACAACAATATAGATAAAGAACCTTTCCCGGAAGATATTTTTTTACCTTTATTTTTGGGTGTGATAAATCGCATGGATTGCAGCCGGATTATTGGTTTATTGCGAAGTTATACCAATTATTCTGATTCTTCTTCCAGAGGAATAAAGGTGACCGTTTTTTATCGGAATAAGTTATTTTAATTATTATTTATAATCTGTAATGTGAATCTGTTCATCAGAATCTATGTATTCTTCCGGGCTGTTGGAACTGATAATAATAAGTCGGGTTTTTACTTGTTCTGAGAGCAGTCTTTGATATAATTGTACACCTTCTTTATCCAAATTGGTACAGGGCTCATCCAGCAATAAGATAGGCGTATCTGAAAAGAAGGCCTGTGCTAATTTGGCACGCTGTTTCATTCCGCTGGAGTAATAGCGAATCTCTTTGTTAAAAGCGTTTTTTAACTGAACTTCTGCTGCCATTTCTTTGAAAGAAGAACCTTTCATAAAAGGTTTAAATTGATGATGGAAATGGAAAAGCTCTTTGAGGGTGTATTCTTCTATTAATTCCAGGTAGGGAGCAGCAATGCTGACATATTGGTACATATGATCTATATTTATTTCAGATTTATCCT
>DATGTY010000315.1:0-2841 GCA_035301605.1 Chitinophagaceae bacterium
CTTTTTACTCCTAAAATCTCAAGATAAATCAAATAATTAAAGTTTAGATTTTAGATAAACAGAAAACATCAGTACTATGAATTAAATTCATACAAATACTAAAAAGTTTTAAATCCATTAAACATTGGAAGCACCGTTCCGGTTACAGATTTTCCCTGATCAGAAATCAACCAGGCTATTGTTGTGGCAATATCATTGGCTGAAGTCCATTTTTCTGTAGGTGTATTATCATTGGCCCATTTTCTATTATCCGGTGTATCTATCACCGCCGGCATAACAACATTGGCTCTAATATTAGCAGATCTGCCTTCCTCAGCAGCAGATAACACCAAATTAGTTAAAGCCGCTTTAGAGGCAGCATAAGCCGCATTTAGTCCACTGGGATACAAGGCAGGCTTCGCTCCTATCATGACAACACTTCCTCCCTTTTGCCGCTTAAAAATCGGTAGAATATTTCTTAATAATAAAAAGCCGGAAAATGTATTCAGATTCATGATGGATTGAAAATCCGAAACACTGCTATCGGCCATATTTTTGGCTCCTATAAACCCGCCTGCCAAATGTATCAATGCATTGATTCGATTCATTCCATTCATTGCCGCCTTAATATCTTCCTCATTGGTCACACTTCCACGAACCACTTTTAACGCCCCCTTCGGAAAAGCGTCCTTCAATCTTTTCTCACTGCTATCAGAATGAACCAATGCAACAATCTGCCAATCTCGAGCTAGTAATTCCTTCACAACAGAAAGTCCTAGTCCTCCACTTCCGCCGGTTAAAAAAACATTTCCTTTCATTTTCTTTTATTTTAAAGTTAAATCAAATGCAACATTATTGGTATAAATATTGTCTATAACAAAGCTAATAAATATAAAATATTTAAAATTATGCTTTTAAAAAATAAACTAGTTATAGCATGCCTCTTAATCATAACAACAGGAATGATAAGTTGTTCTACCACCGAACAAATACCTGATCCTGAAATTAAACCACTCCCGGAACAATCACAAAAGACTATCCGGGCTCAAAATAATTTTGCTTTCAAGATTTTTAACTTGATTAATCAAAATAATCAAAACGGCAAAAACAAGCTCATCAGTCCTTTGAGCATCTATATGGATTTGAGTATGGTGTATAATGGCGCCAACCATCAAACAAAAAAAGACATACAAAAGGCATTGCAACTCAATAAAATTGATACCGGCTTATTAAATAAAACCAATGCTATTTTACTGCATAATCTCCCGCAAGAAGATACGGCCGTTAATATAGATATTGCCAATGCCATTTGGTATCGAAAATCCTTAACGCCCCTATCCTCTTTTTTAAAAATCAATAAAAACTATTACAAAGCGACCATAAAAGCCTCGCCTTTTAATCAATCTACAGTGGATGAGATAAATAATTGGGTGAAGGATAAAACACATCATAAAATAAAATCCATTATCAAGGAAATTCAGCCTTCAGACCTTACTTTTTTGTTAAATGCAGTTTACTTTAAAGGAGACTGGACCCACCAATTTGATCAGGATCAAACTAAGAAAAGAACTTTTCATACTAAGAATCAAGAAGAACTACAGGTTCCTTTCATGTACAAAAAAGCAAAAATTTCTTATTTCGAAAATAATGATTTGCAAGTAGCCCAACTCCCTTATGGAAGTGGAGAATTCAACATGTTTGTTCTTTTACCAAAAGAAGGTAAAAATGTTGTTTCTACATTCAATCATTTAAATGCAAGCGCTTTCTCCACGCTAACTTCTAAAGTGCGTTCTACCGAGGTAAAATTATATCTCCCTAAATGGGAATCTGAGTATAAAATAGACCTGAATGCCGTACTTTCTCAAATGGGAATGGCGAGTGCTTTTTCAAAAAGCGCCGATTTTTCAAATATGTACAAAGGCGAAGACGTTCAAATTTCAGAGGTAAAGCATAAAACTTATATTAAAGTAGATGAATCAGGAACGGAAGCAGCTGCAGTTACTTCTACAGGAATGACCACAACCTCTGCGCCAATGAATCCGCCATCCATTCCCATAATGGATGTAAATCATCCTTTTATTTACTTAATTACAGAAAAAGATAGTGGTAGTATTCTGTTTCTAGGAATAGTAAATAATCCCAAACAATAGATAAAAATGAAATCAGTCAGGTGACTAGGTCATCATCTGACTGATTTCATATTTTATTTCCAAAGTACTTCATATACCTGAATAGTATCAGGACTGTATATCCGAATAGCGGAAGTTCCTTCCGGTAGATTTACTTCAATAAAATCACCCGTAAAAGATCCGGGAAGATTTTTCCACTTACCTTCATTGTTTACTTTAATTCTCAATGCAGTATTATTTGTTCCTGCCAAGATAATGGCCTTCTCAGGATGTGATAAAATCAAACTCTTTTCTGTCAAACGCTCTCCGGGTTTTAAGGTAAAAGCAGAGGATAGATTAAAATCCCTTGTCGTGAAAGGACTAGCTCCTACCTGATTTTCTTTATCCTTAATCGTTAATTTATTCAACTCCAAAGGAATACTTTCACTAGCTTCATTGGAAATGCGGAAGAATCTGAATGCATGATTGGCATGAGTAATAATTTCCCCATCTTTCTTCTGCTCATTTAGTTCTTCCCATTCTTCACCATTCTCTGAAGCCTCTATCTGCATATCAACATTCTCTTTAGATTTATAAGCCAGCTCAACTTCCGCCTTTTCTACAGCATTACTCAATTCAACAGTGAAATAATCATTGGTTTTAAGCTTAAGCGATTTCTGATTTGGTTGAACAGCAATCTTTTTCGCATCTTTCACCACCAGTTTAGCATCTTTTAACTGTGCAATATTGGTAT
>DATGTY010000316.1:0-4891 GCA_035301605.1 Chitinophagaceae bacterium
AAAGAGTCTCTTCCGTAAAAATCAATCCCAACGCCTCCCAAAATATGACTATTGAGGTTCATCCACCCTCTCAGGCTCCCAAAGGCACATATAAAATCCCCATTTTTGCCAGTTCAGCGAATACTTCTGCCGAATCCGAAATTTCAGTTTCCATCACCGGTTCTTATAATATTTCATTATCCACCCCTTCGGGAAGATTAAGTACTGATATTACTGCCGGGGATTCTAAAGAACTTACGCTTGCTATCAAAAATACAGGTTCCTCTCCATTAAAATCAGTAACATTAGACGCCACTACTCCTGCAGACTGGAAAGTCAGCTTCGACCCCAAAAAAGTAGCTACAATAGCTCCGGGCAAAACTGCAGAAGTAACTGCCAAAATAACTGCCAGCAATCAGGCTATTGCAGGAGACTATGTGACTGCCATCAAAGCAAAAACAGACAATGCCTCCTCTCAGGCCAAATTCAGGATATCCGTAAAAACTTCTCCCATTTGGGGTTGGATGGGTATTCTCATCATTGTGATTGCCTTGGGCTGTGTTTATTTCTTATTTAAAAAATACGGCAGGAGGTAAGAATGATCGAAAATAATGTAAATAAAAAAGTGATTCAACTAAAAAGACTCACTAAAAAGTATGATACACTCACAGCGGTTGACCATCTTGATCTGAATATAGAAAAAGGAGAGATTTTTGGGCTTCTAGGGCCTAACGGAGCCGGAAAATCAACAACAATCCTGATGATGCTTGGATTGTCTGAACCCACTTCCGGAGAAGCTTATGTTTGTGATATTAACGTAAAAAGGCAGCCGACTAAAGTAAAAGAAAAAGTAGGATATCTGCCCGATAATGTTGGGTTTTATGATAACATGACCGCCCTGGAAAATCTTTTATTTATTGCACAACTCAATAAACGTCCATTGGCAGCAGCTAAAGAAGATGCGCTTCACCTTTTGGAACGCGTGGGGCTAACGGAAGCTATTCATAAAAAAGTAGGAAAGTTTTCCCGGGGAATGATTCAACGTCTGGGCTTGGCTGATGTCCTTATTAAGAATCCGGAAGTCATCATTCTCGATGAACCTACGTTAGGAATTGACCCCAAAGGAGTGGCTGAATTCTTAGATTTGATTATGCAACTAAGTAAGGAAGAGAGTATAACCGTTTTGATATCATCTCATCATCTTCATCAGGTTCAAAAAATTTGTGACAGAGTAGGTATTTTTGTTAAAGGAAAACTCATTGCAGAAGGCGATTTAAACTCCTTATCCAAAAAGTTAATTTCAGGAAATCCCTATCTTATTGAAGCAAAAATAAATCCAAATCAACAAGATAAAATTGCTAAACTCAGAGAGCATCTGTTGGTTCGTGAGGATATCCGTTCCATTCACCAGGACAAAGAATTACTTGCTATCAATTGTCTAAAAGATTTATCATCCACCATTTCCAAAGAGATTATTAGCCATGACATTGATTTGATAGGGTTGGCTAAAAAAGAATATGGTTTGGATGAAATTTATCAAAGTTATTTTGAAAACGAAGAAAAGCTATCATGAAGAAAAAGATACAATCTCCCTTCTGGATAATGGTATATAAAGAGATTTCAGACCAGGTACGGAGTTGGAAATTTATTATACTGGGAATCATTATGATTTTAACCTGTATGGGGGCGCTCTATACTTCTCTAACAAGCCTGGCAGTACATGGTGTTGATCCCAATGACCCCAACGGCTCCTTTCTATTTTTGAAATTATTTACACTTTCGGAAGGCACCTTGCCACCATTCCATGTGTTTATTACCTTTTTGGGTCCTTTATTGGGAATAAGTTTGGGATTTGATGCCGTCAACTCAGAATTAAACAATCGTACATTAAGTAGAATCATAGCACAACCCATTCATAGAGACTATATTATCAACGCAAAATGCACAGCCTCTTTAATTGTTATTGGCTCGCTGCTATTAGCTTTAACATTGTTAGTTATTGGATTTGGATTAATTATTATTGGCATTCCACCCTCTCCGGGCGAGTTCATGAGAATCATTGCCTTCTGGTTATTAAGTGTACTTTATATTGCTTTTTGGCTCAATTTATCGATTTTATTTTCGATAAAATTCCGGCAAGCAGCCACCTCGGCACTCACCTCTATCGCCGTCTGGCTATTCTTCACTGTTTTTTATCCAATGATTATAAAGGTAATTGCTACGGCATTAGTACCGGCACCCCGAATGGCTGCTCCCGGAAAGTACATTCACAAGAAAGAGTTAGCAGTTCAATTATTCCAAATAACACCTTCACAGCTCTATAGCGATGCTACTTCTACCCTATTATTGCCTTCCGTCCGAAGTCTTGGTCCCCTATCCATGGCACAAACCTATGGAGCGATTCCTAGTCCGCTTCCTTTAGGACAAAGTTTACTCATTGTATGGCCTCAACTGACAGGACTTATAGCAGTAACAATCGTCTGCTTTGCTGTTTCCTATGTATTATTTATGAAAAAAGAAATTAGAACGAGATAATATATCGGTCAGAAAGCTTTGAACCATCTGACCGATAATGGCTTTAAAATTTTAAAGGAACAATCACTTTAAAACTAAAATTCCTGCCCATGTTGAAGATTCCAACTCTTTCTGTTTTATGATTAACCGGCAAATATTTCAATCTGCTAAGATGATTTTGATAAGCTACATCTGTCAGATTTTCTACGGTAACAAATAATTTAAATAATACATTCCCCTTCTTATTAAGAATATTGGTTCCTGCTTCTATATCGAAAAGTGTATAAGCCGGAGTCACAGTTTCTGTATGGTAGGCCTGCATAAAATAATTTTGTCTGAAAGTATTTTCCAACCTAAGATTCACAAACAGATTACGGAATATCTTTCCTTTAGGTAAAAGACGAAATCCCAATTCGGAAGTCCACGAAGTCGCCGGAATCTGAGGTAAATTCCTTAAAGAATCAGCTCCATTTACGCGTATTCCTCTCACATAAGAGAACGTATTTTTAAAATGTAACCAGTCTAGTGGATGCGGATGTATATCTATAGAAGCTTCCATTCCATATAAACGAGCATTGGTCTGTTCATACTGGAATGTCTTAAAACGCTGCTCTTCTACAGTTGTTAAAGAATCCATTCCTGAAGCAGCCAACAATTTTCTGGAATAAATAAAATGATGAATATTATTGATATAGCCATAAATACTTGCAGAAACATGTCGGGACTCAAAAGCCAGACCTGCATCCAATTCCAGACTTTCTTCCGGTTTTAAATTTACATTCCCTTTTTCATAACGAACCGTTCCTTCATGCACTCCATTGGCAGACAACTCAGGAATAGAAGGCGCACGGAAACCTTTGGATAGATTGGCTTTAAAGACCCAATGACGATTGAATTGATAAGATAAGCCCAAACTTCCTGAAAAAGCAGAATAATTCTTATCAAAAGCGGAGAAATGTTCTTTGCCATCCTCCCTTAAAGCCTCTGCCTTTATATTCCGCCAATCTATTCTCAATCCGCCCAAAACTGTAAGCTTATTAAAAGTCTTGCTTGCAATACCATAAGCTCCTAGATCAAATAATCTATAATCCGGAATTAAATACGCTGTTCCCTGATTTTTATTTTGCTGCCACATTCCGCTCACTCCTGTAGTTATATTCCAGCCGGCTATTTCTTTTAAAGCAGCATGCAGATTATAATTGAAAGTATTCAATTTCAAATCCAACTCGGGAGTCTCTGGAGAAAGCACATCTACATACTCTCTCCTCCTATTTTGTTGCACTCCAAAAGTAGCACTCAGATAACTACTCCCTAGATAGATTTTATTATCCCAGGTTACTTTTTGATGTTGCACCCGTTGCCTTCCAATAAAAGGATTATAACTTTTAAAATCATCTTCTGAAGCTATCTTTTCTACTACATTATCATTGAGATTCACTTCTTTTAAAAATTCACCGGTTGCGCTATCCCTTTCTCCTTCCGGCAATCCCAGTTTTAAATCATAGGAAGAAAAAGAAAGATGACTGTATCCCCAAGAACGATTTAGCCCAACCCCTGTTTCAAAATCAGTTTCTTTAAATTTAGAATTAAAAACATATCCATCATATTTATTCTTATAATCGTGCGCTGCCTTTCGGGTGGCATTTGCATGCCAAGTGAGCCCATTTTGATTTCCTCTTATCGCAGCATGAACGGCATATAATCCATTATTGCTTTGATAATTTCCTATAATTTCTCCTTCTATATGACCTTCCGGCGCCGAACGATGAGGCAAAACCTGAACCACTCCGCCAAGTGCATCTGAACCATACATTAAAGAAGAAGCTCCCCTAATGACATTAATGGAACCCGCGCTGTAACCATCAACCTCGATCCCATGTTCTGCACCCCATTGCTGGCCTTCTTGCCGGATGCCGTTATTCACAACAACGACCCTATTAGCTGACAATCCTCTAATCACCGGCTTCATCACATTTGGACCAGTCGTAATCGCACTTACTCCGGGAACATCCGTTATTTTTCCAATGATATTATCTGAAGTTTTCCGTATCAACTCTTTATGGTTGATGACAGATATATGCATTGGTTGTCTTTTTACTTTAGTTGCCCTACTCATTCCGGTAACAATCACTTCCTGTCCTTCAATGATGACCGGAGATAAAGACCAATCTTTTACGGTCTTACCATTTATATTGACTGTTTTAGAAAGAGTTGAGAAACCGGCATATCTAACTTCAATTAAAAATACACCAGCCGGTAAACCATTCATTTCATAATATCCCTGCTCATCAGAGATTGCTCCTTTTTTCAAATCCGGGAAATAAATAGTTGCTCCCGGTAAAGGTTTTCCTGTTTCTTCACTTGTAATATGCCCGGTTAAACGGTATGTATCTTCAGT
>DATGTY010000317.1:0-3759 GCA_035301605.1 Chitinophagaceae bacterium
AAAGTGGTCGGTGTCTCTTTGAAAGACAGAGCTTCTATTTTACCTGCCGGACATAGCCCTTCTGGTGCTTTTTGGTATGATAATAGAACCAGCGATTTTATTACCAGCAGTTATTATATGAATGAATTGCCCCAATGGGTGCAGGCTTTTAATAATAGAGATATTCCTCAGGAGTTAATGAATCAGGAATGGAGTACGTTGTACCCAATAGAAACCTACATTCAGAGTTCTGATGACAATGTCAGTTGGGAAGGAACCTTTTCCGGAGAAAAAGAACCTACTTTTCCTCATGATCTAGCTCAAATCTTTAAAAGAGATAAAGGAGCTATACGTAGCACTCCTTTCGGTAATACACTGACGCTTAAGTTTGCGCAGGCTGCCATAGAAGGCTATCAACTTGGAGAAGATAATATTACTGATTTTTTAACGGTTAATCTGGCTTCTACCGACTATGTAGGACATAAATTTGGTCCTAATTCTATTGAAGTGGAAGATACCTATTTAAGATTAGATCAGGATTTAGCTCATTTTTTCGATGCACTTGATGAAAAATTTGGGAAAGGAAATTATCTTGTTTTTCTTACAGCTGATCACGCGGGTGCACACTCAACCGGCTTTATGCAAAAACATAAACTGCCTTCAGGAGATGAAAAATTGGGTGATCTACAACAGAATTTGAATAAATACCTCTCAAAGCGATTTCAAGGAGACAAACTTGTACGTTCTTTTATAAATGACCATGTGGTTTATGATATGGATAAGGTTCAAGATGCAGAGCTTGATTTTGATTTGGTAAAAGAGGCAACAGTTGAATTTTTAAAGAAACAGCCGGTCATTCAATTTGCAGTGGATATCGAACGTATTGGTGAAGCGCCTATTCCGGAACCTATTAAAACAAAAATTATTAATGGTTATAATTATAAACGTACCGGAGCGGTTGTGTTTATTCCTAATTCAGGCTGGATGAATGGAAATGCTACCGGTACTACGCATGGTACCTGGACTCCTTATGACAGTCATATTCCTTTAGTGTTTATGGGATGGGGGATTGAGCAAGGAACTTCTCATCGTCATGTCCGCATGTCGGATATTGCGCCAACTATTGCGGCATTGTTACACATTCAAATGGGGAGTGGAAATGTTGGAACTCCACTGGTTGAAGTGTTAGATTAATAAAATAATTGATAAAAAAAACAGCCTGTAATCATTGCAGGCTGTTTTTTTTATTGTGTTATTGAGCGAACTCTATTTAAAATCCTCAGGAGTGAGTCCCTGATTTATTTGAATAGAATCAACTGTAATACTCATGGCGATAGGACCATTTTTGCTTTCCATTTTAAAGGGGAATTTTAGTCCATTTACTTCTTTGTAATCGCTGTAATTTGTTGTTTTATTAATGGCGCCTTTTGCCGTTTGGGTAGTAGATACCTCACGTAGCTCAAGTCCCGTTTCCGTATCAAAGTAATAGGTGGTTACTTTTCCGTTTTGATCTTCTGCCTGAAGACTGTAAGCTTCTTTTCCATTTATTTCTTCAATGCCTTCTAATTTAAGGTTGTATTGATCTGTTAGCAGATTGGTTTCCGGAAAAGGATTCGTTTTTGCTTTTAAGTCTGCCTTTTTGGTGCTATCTAGCGGAATATCTCTGCCCATATTTTGTAAACTCACTTCACTTCCTTTGACTAAGGTTTTATTGACAATCATATCTTTCCCTTCTAGTTTGATTACAGACAGGAAATTGTTTGGCAACAAGTATTTTTGTTCCATATCAATTTTTCTTCCTCTTAATGAAGTGTGTGCTTTCAAATGAAGGTCTTTTACGCTGTTAATTTTGTCCATTCCGCCAATAGCCTGTAGATAATCTTTAACAACGGACTGGGCCGTTATATCATCCGGTACCGCTTTATGCACAGGCGCTTGAATAGGATTCCCGTAATTATCTACATACTGAACCTTTCCATATTTATCCAATGCATCTGCAAATTTCTGAGAATTCCCAACCAAGACAATATTTGCCTGCTTCGGTGTAACATATTTTTGAGCAGCTTCTAAAACCTCTTGAGGACTAACAGCAGCAATACTTTTTAAATAATTCTTATAGTAATCTTTGGGTAAGTCGTAACGCGCAATATTCAACGCAAAAGTGGCAATTCTTGAAGGACGTTCTAGGGAAAGGGCAAAATTCCCTGAAATGATATTTTTTGCACTATCTAAGTCCTGTGTATCCAGTTTATCCTCTCTGATTTTGTTTAACTGATACATAAAGCGCATAAGTGAACTGTCTGTTACCGCAGTACGTACAGCGGCTGAAGCTGAAAAAGATCCTACTAATGGATCGGAATTTAAAGAAGAATAGGCTCCATACGTAAAGCCATAATCTTCTCGTAAGTCTTTAAATAGTCTCCCGGAAGATCCTCCTCCTAATATTTTGTTCATTAGCCGTGCGGCAAAGTAGTCGGATTTTCCCGGCTCCAAATCAATAGGGTCGATAATCTCTATATTGGTTTGCACGGCAGAGGGACGATCGGCAATATAAACAATGGTGGATTGGGGCTTTTGTGGTTGATTATAAGTTGGCGTTGGTACGTCTCCTTCTTGCCATTCTCCCAGATCTTTATTAACAAGTTCTTTCGCATGAGCTACTGTGATATCACCTACGAATGCGATGTAGGCGATGTTGGGTTTCCAGAAAGTATGATAGTACTTTTTTACATCCTGTATAGTGATATTTTTAATCGTTTCCGGAGTGCGAACCTCTCCATAGGGGTGATTATCTCCGTATGTTACTACATCTGAAACGTTATTCAGTATAGAACCGGGGTCGTCTTTATTACTTTTTAGGGCAGAAAGTACCCTTTTTTTAACTTTCACCAATTCGGAATCTCGGAAGGCTGGCTGGCATATTATTTCTGAATAAAGACTAAAAATTTTATCGAAGTTTTTAGTAAGCGAGGAGGCATGTGCGCCGCCACTGTTGGTACTTATACTCCCTCCTAAAAAATCAATATCTTCATCTAATTCAGCTTTGGTTTTGCTTTTGGTACCTCTTCTCATCATTGAGCCTGAAATGCCTACGTAACCTACTTTATCGTTTTCCATTATAGGTTTCTTTTTAAGCATTAGCGAGACACTTATTTTAGGAACTTTATGATTTTCTACAACGAAAACTTTAATCCCGTTATTGGTCGTAAAACTGGCGGGACTACCTATATTTATCTTTGGTGCGGGTCCTGGTTGAGGGGCATGAGTCCGGTCTATTTGTTTTTGTCCAAAAGTGGTAAAACTAATGGATAACGCGAGTATTAACAGAATATATTTCATGATAATAAATTATTTATTTTGAGTTTTAGGTTGAGGGAGATAATAGAGAATGATTCGGTTATCATTGTTTAGGTATTTATTGGCAACCCGTTTAACATCTTTTGGAGTAACCTTTTTGTAACGTTTTAATTCCGTGTTAATTAAATTGGCATTCCCAAAATAGACCTCATAATTGGCCAATTGCTCTGCTATGCCCAATTGTGTTTCTACCTTTCCTATATAATCAGTTTCTATTTGATTCATTACCTTTTGAAATTCATGTTTTCCAACGAGGGTATCCTTTATTTTTTCTATTTCCTGATCTATTCCCTTTTGTAATGTTTGGGGAGACACTCCCGCATTCACAATACCCAGATTGATATAAGCTCCTACTTTTTCCATGGATAAAGGAATGGAGGTCACTTGTAGGGCAATTTCTTGTTTGTCAATTAGATTTCTATG
>DATGTY010000318.1:0-2284 GCA_035301605.1 Chitinophagaceae bacterium
CAATACACGGAGACAGGAAAATCATTACAGACTACAGCCTGGGAGGATTTGCAAAAAAAACACAAGCTTTAGAAAAATTCATGCAAAACTTCGAAGACGAATGTCATATTCCGCTAGACTTTATCTATAATGCTAAAATGATGTGGGGAATAAAAGAAATTATTCAAAATCAATGCTTTCCCTCAGGGAGCAGAATGCTCATTATCCATACCGGCGGATTACAAGGTAATCTCTGACTCAAAACCAAAGTACCTATCATTGGATTCCAAGCATATATTTCCATACATTGATGAACACAGGCGACAAGGTAGAACCATGAGGGTGTTGGGTGTCAATATTTGCAACCAAGATATGGCTCTTGCCTTTTATGGGCTTGCCGGCATGTACCATTAGTGTATCATGAGGGACATGTTGCATCAACTCCGAACAATTTGCAATTTGATAATTTACATTAAAAGGATCTTCCTTATGAAGAAAAGCATAGAATCTGTTCTCCGGTGTTGCACTTTTACGACTTAACCATGGAGAAGGCATTTTTAGATCAATTAAATAATCCTGAGGGCCGGAAAAGATGAGTGCACGATGCAGTTTAAACATTTTTCCAAGCATTGCAGCATGTCCGGCACCTTGAGAATGACCAGCTACAATTACCTTATTCCATAGCATCTTTTCTCCTTTCAAAAATTGCCCCCAATGACCTGAAGCATCATGATGCGCAAGGTAATTTATGAAGGTAGTAAACCTATTCAAAATGCTATTGACGCTATCCACTTCCGTCTTTGGACTTAAAGGCTTACCGGTAATAATTTCTTTCCTAAATTGATAGGAGCATCTTTTATTCTTACTATGTTCACAGATAGTAGAAATGACATTGTTTTTATAATCTATACTCACCACATGATAACCCCAGCCCGCAAAAATACTATCCATGATACGCATATCTGTTGCGCTCCCCCCTGTTCCTTGTATCATCAGAATAAGTTGATGTCGAGAGAATGCAGATGAGTCATATAAGGCAATATTAGGACTATGGACTGTTTCAATGGAAGAATTGATATCATCAGGGGCAACAGAAACCATCTTTACCTGTGCAAATACTGTTTCATTCACTAAGAGGAACAAAACAAAGAGCACTAATCCACACCTTAAAATTCTTTTAATCTCCATATTCAAATTTCTCGTTTATATTGTATAAAATCCGTCAAACTTCGTTTCCGGCGCTCTTCGGCATTTTATTCCTCCTCCAACAAAACAATCCAAAGAATAAGATATACAGATAACAGAGTACAGGCATAAAAAATGAATTTTGCAAACCAAAAGCATCTGCCAGTCCGCCTTGAATAAGAGGAATAATTGCTCCTCCAAGAATAGCCATCACTAATAAGGAGGAACCCTGACTCGTATATTTCCCAAGCCCGGCAATGGCCAAGGTAAAGATATTGGACCACATAATAGAATTAAATAATCCTACTCCCAATAATGCCCACATGGCAAATGCCCCGTCATTGGTGATAGCCAAGAGTACCAAAATTACATTCACAATGGCAAACAAAGAAAGCGTGCGGGCAGGTGCAGATTTTCCTAAAAGGAATCCAACTAAATTGATAACAATTAAAATCAAGAAAGCACTAATCTCATTAAAGCTCAGATTTACTATCCCCAGAATTAACAAAAATACCAGAATAGCAGTACCTAGCATATAGAGTACTTTTTTCAGATAAGCAATTTTATGGTTAAGCGATATAGCACCCAAGAACCGACCAATCATCGCGCCGCCCCAATATAAAGCCAAATAATCCTTAGCAGCCACACTACTAATGCCCAAAATTTGAGGTTCTATAAGAAAACTTATCATAAAACTCCCAATCGTCACTTCAGTACCTACATAAAAAAAGATACCTAAAGCACCTAACTTCAACTGAGGAAACTTTAATGCACCAAGTCCTTCCATTTCCGAATCATCCGATTTGAAAGCCGGAAATTCAATCCTATACACAATGAATGCAAGCAGCAAGAAAACCAAAGCAAAAATAATATAAGGAACCTTGGTGGCTTCAGAGCTTATAATGCCATTATTCGAAAAATATTTAAAAATAAGAAATCCACCCAATACAGGGGCAACTGTTGTTCCTAAAGAATTGAAACCCTGAGCCAGATTGAGCCGACTGGAAGCATCCTTTTCTGTCCCCAACAATGAAATATAAGGATTTCCTACTATCTGAAGTAACGTCACCCCGATACCCACAATAAACAATGCAATCAGAAATAAAGAATAAATATGTAA
>DATGTY010000319.1:0-2025 GCA_035301605.1 Chitinophagaceae bacterium
CCGAAAAAAAGAATAACATTATCCTCCAACAGGAAAACAAACTTTCCAGACAACAAATGTGGGGTGTGATTCTGGTAGGTAGTGCGCTCCTGATCATATTGACCCTTACATGGATAGGGAAAAATGCCCAGCAGAAAAACAAACTTTTGGTCAAAGAAAAGGAAAATGCTGTGTATTATGCTATAAACGAAGGCGAGGAAAGAGAACGTAAGCGTTTGGCGGGAGAATTACACGATGGGATTGCCTCTAACCTGGTTGCCCTTAAATTAAAATTAGAGAACAGCCATCCTTTTGATTTTGTGGCGGAAGATCTATTGCCACTGGTCACCAAAACGCATGAGGAGATCCGACATGCCGCACATAATCTTAGCCCGTTAAATTTCGAACAACAGACCTTGGCTTCGGCTTTGAGAACTTTTGCATCAGAATGCAGCCATGATCGCTGTGCTGTCCTTTTTCAAACCAACCAAGAAGGGGAAACGAAACACCTGCCGAAGCATATCGCTCTGATTATCTACCGGGTTGTACAGGAATTGGTACAGAATGCCTTGAAACATGCGAGGGCTTCTGCTATTTCCGTACAATTGTTGTATCAAAAAGATGAATTATGGATTACTGTAGAAGATGACGGTCAAGGTTTTGATACCGCTGTCATAGATCATAAGCACAGGAACGGCCTGAATAATTTAATCTACCGGTTAGAGAAAATCGGAGGCTCAGTGGACATTGAAAGCCAACCTAATATAGGAACAACTATTTTTATTCATTTAAAAAACTTAAATACATGACCATAGCGATCGTCGATGATCACCAATTGATAGTGGACGGCTTCGTCGGTGCCGTCTTACAAACCTATCCGGACAGCCGGATACACACCGCTTCGGATGAACGGGGTTTATTTACTTTGCTCAAAAAAGAAGCTATAGATATTCTATTTCTGGACATAAGGCTGCACCGTTCGGATGCACGGGATTTTATGAAGAAATTACGGACAGGCTATCCTGAGCTCAAAATTATTATCATTTCTTCCTTAAGCGATTTACCTACCATTGAGACTCTTTTCAAACAAGGAGCGGATGGTTATCTATTCAAATCTGATCCCAAAACAGAGATTATAAAAGCCATACAAACCGTCTCTGAAGAAAAGGAAAAATTCACATCCAAAGGAATAGAGTCCAAATACTTCGCTCATAATATTGTCAAATCGCACCATCCTACCTATCTCACTCCGCGCGAAAAAGAGATACTTTCTTTAATATTAAAGGGAAAAACCACCAAAGAAATCGGTGATACCTTATTTATATCTGAAAAAACAGTAGAAAACCACCGCACCAATCTTTTTATAAAATTTGACGTTAAAAATGTAGCCAGCTTGGTCAAAAAAGCAATTTTAGAAGGACACCTTTAATCGTTCCCACAACGATTTATTTTCTGAAAATAAGCTGAATGATAGTTCTAAAAGCTAAAACTCTATTAAAAATAGGGGGAAACCCCGATACTTCTACCCTCATTTAATCCCGATCTTTATCAAAGATAAATAAAAGGGATTTTTAATAAGGAGGGAACAAAATCTGATAAAGTGTGTAAACAATGAAATGCAGCTCTGAAAGGCGATAGATAATTTTCAAACCTATAAAAACATAGACAAATTAATAAATTAAATAACACAGTGAATTATGAAAAAAATAGACTTAAAAACAATCTCTAAAATAGGCTTATTATTATTCAGTATACTACTCTTTTATGCGTGCTCGAAGGATGATGAAGCAAGTGTTCCTGAAGAGCCTACCACAATCCTTCCACCGATAGCTTTGGACTGTAGTGATTTTGATAAAGATGTAGTATTGAAAAATGACCCGGACAGACCAGTGGATTATATAGTGGATTGTGCAATTGAGATATACGCAACAACTCTGACCATTGAACCAGGTACAGTAATAGAGTTTACAGAATCTGGACGAATAGCAATACATCGATATTATGAAGATCATTCAGGTGCCTTAATAGCGAAAGGTACAGCAGACG
>DATGTY010000320.1:0-4046 GCA_035301605.1 Chitinophagaceae bacterium
GCAGAAGAAAGAAAAGAGGAATTAAAAAAACTCATGCATCGCTTATTCAATAGAGAAAATTAATTTTCCCTTGCATACCTCTAAATATGAAAAACAGATTTCTACGTAGAAAACCTTTGACTCTTATCCTCAAGGATGCAGAAACCGGATTTGGAGAAGTTGATAAAAAAGGAGGAAAACTAAATAGAGCTTTAGGGGTTAAAGATTTAACAGCTATGGGAATAGCTGCTTTGGTAGGCGCCGGTATTTTTTCTACTATCGGACAGGCGGCATATGATGGTGGTCCGGGAATTTCACTGTTATTCATCATTACCGCTATTACCTGTGGTTTTTCTGCTTTGTGTTATGCAGAGTTTGCTTCAAGAATTCCGGTCTCCGGAAGTGCCTATACTTATTCTTATGCTTCTTTCGGTGAATTGATTGCCTGGATTATTGGTTGGGATTTAATCATGGAATATGCCATAGGGAATATTGCGGTAGCGATTTCCTGGAGTGGTTATTTTTCAAATCTGCTTGCCGGTTTTGGTATTCACATTCCGGCTTACTTTTCCGTGGATTATGTCTCTGCATTTCGGGGATTTCAAACGGCGAGTGATGCAATAAGTAATGGTAGTGCTTTAACAGGTCTTGATCATTCCATTCAGATGGCCTATCAGGCATGGATCCAGGCTCCATCTATTGGCGGCATACGATTGATAGCCGATTTACCTGCACTCGGTATTGTATTTTTGATTACGTATCTGGTTTTTGTTGGAATAAAAGAAACAAAAAGAGCCACGAATGCCATGGTGATTCTAAAGATTATTATTGTTCTTGCAGTAATTATATTGGGTTTCTTTTTTGTAGCTCCCGAGAATTGGTCTCCCTTTCTCCCGAATGGTTTTGGTGGTGTATTGAAAGGCGTCTCTGCCGTTTTCTTTGCCTACATTGGTTTTGACGCTATTTCTACGACAGCTGAGGAGTGTAAGAATCCTCAAAGGGACTTGCCCAGAGGGATGATTTATTCTCTTGTTATTTGCACGATTCTCTATATTCTTATCGCATTGGTACTTACGGGTATGGTGAGCTATCAGGAATTGGCAGTGAAAGACCCATTGGCTTTTGTTTTTAATAAAATAGGATTGACTAAAATTAGTTATATTATTTCTATTGGAGCTGTTATTGCCACCGCGAGTGTGTTGTTAGTTTTTCAAATGGGGCAACCTAGAATATGGATGAGCATGAGTAGAGACGGGTTACTTCCTCCTGCATTTTCTAGGATACATCCTAAATTTAAGACCCCTTATATCGCAACAATTATAACCGGATTAATTGTGGCGATTCCTGCTCTATTTATGAATTTAACGGAAGTGACGGATTTAACCAGTATTGGAACTTTATTTGCCTTTGTTTTGGTTTGTGGCGGTGTTTTGTTATTACCGAAAGAAGACCCGGAGAAACTCAAAAATAAAAAACGATTTAGACTTCCTTATATCAACGGAAAATATATTGTGCCTCTGCTTTTTATCATAGGAATTGTTTTATTTCATCATCAGATTATCGAATTATTCCACTATTCCGGAGATTGGCATGCCTATAAAGATACTCTCCCATACTTCTTATTTATTATAGTAGCCATAGTAATTACCGTGTTAACTTTCGTTAAGAATCTATCCCTAATTCCGATATTGGGGTTAAGCAGTAGTTTGTACCTGATGACCGAACTCGGATATACGAACTGGCTGCGCTTTTTAATCTGGCTGGGAGTAGGATTGATTATTTACTTTACTTACAGTTATAGACACAGTCGATTGGAGAAAAAGGATTCGCAAAAAGAGCTGGAATAATGAGAGTTGTGTGGAAATAGGTTTAGTTTTTTGAAAAAACAGGTAGTTGTAGATGTTTTGTAGCCATTCATTTTAAGCTTTGTAGTGAGATTATAGTGCGTTACAATCAAAAAGATACAGTGTTTAATATTAACTTTGTTTAAGAAAAAGATCGTTTATCATTTTCATATGAAGTCATTTCCTACAGGTATTAATATAAAATCAAAAGTCTTTCCAACATTGATGAGCAGTTTATTTTTGATAATGACGCTATTTTCTTTTGCTTTTGCCGGATGTACTTCTCGTGACAAATCGGCTCCCTCAGCAGATAAAGACCATTTGACACCTTGGCTGGCCACCAACGGCCGGTTTGGCTTTGTGGATAGTGTCGGAAAATTAGTGATTCAGCCGGAATATAGCGATGTGCGATTATTCAAAAATGGTTTCGCCGTCGTAAAAAAGGACGGGAAGTATGGGGTCATTAATACCAAAAATGAAGTGGTTGTTCCCTTCAAATATGCTGCAGCAGAAATTGAGGATAGGGGAGGGTACACTTTTCTGGTGACCAAAAAGGAATATAATGCCTGGTGGAATTTTTGGGAATGGAAGATTTGGCCGGGTCTGAGCTTTTTAGGCTCGAGTACAGGTCCTTTTTTACTCACCAAAGTGCCTAAAGCCCAATGGGAAGTACGTACTTTACCTCAGCGACAAAAGTTGTATAGTAAAAGAAAACTCGATTTTGACTTAGGGGTTTCATACTGGAATAAGGGCTGGCAGCCCAGTCGTTATATTCCGGAAAACCTTAAACCCAATAGGCTGACACGCCATTATTTTCGCTTGGGAAAACGTTTTTATAGGATTGCAAAGAACGAGAAATTGAAAAAACAATCCGGTAAAATGGTGAAACTACTGAATGACAGCACCTTTATTTATAGAAAGGGGAAACAATATTATGTAGAGAATGCAGAAGGAAAAATCTTACAGCATAAGCGATATACCAAAGAGGATAAACTGTTTACACAGACTTTTTCCGGAGATAGGATAGTTATCCCTGTAAAAAACCCGGACATGCCGCCGTACAGGATTATTCAACACCCCTTATACAAAGACGACAGTGGACATTTCTATATCTATCCGGCAATGGATATGGCTTTCCCTTCAGAAGTGGGAGACTATAAACATGACACGATAGAAGTACCCGGAAATGAGATTCTGAAAGCCGCTGTTTTGGTTTCCCCCTGGAACGAAGATGATTTTTTGATTCTTTCTTTTGCGGGGAGCAAACGAGGGTACCGGGTCTATTTTTTAAACCGAAATGGCCAATGGGAAAACAGTATGCCCAACTATAATAATATTGTCCCTAATCATAGTAGCCGCGATTTAGTGATTATTCATGGAAAGCAATTTTTATCTATAGACGATCAGTTCCATATCAAGAAGTTTCCCGGGGACTTTATTCCCATTTGGGGGCATTCCGACTGGTATTTTGTTAAAGATGCCGCTTCGCAAAAATATGGTTTATATCACCTGAAAGAGCAGAAATGGTTAATTGAGCCTAAATATTATGCCTTGGAAACGACGGCTCAGCCTGATGTGGCTATTTATTCCGTTGAAGCAAAAGACAGCACGCATAAAACAGTCAAATACGGGTTGCTCAATATGGAAACACAGAAAGAAATAACTCCGCCGATTTATCATTGGATTGAGGAAGACGGACGGGTACGGATATCCGGGAAAGAAAAAAATATCGAGTTTTATATCGATTTGAAAACGGGAAGAGAATACCGGGATAAAGAATAGAAAATTGAAAAAAATGAAAAACAAATTAGTTTATCTGCTTATACTTTTAGGGTTGTTTTTAACGAACAGAAGTTCGGCGCAAATCAGTGATTCCAACAATGTGGCATCTGTTTTTAAGGTGCAGGGATTTTCCGATCGTTATGAGGCCAAAGTTTATCTCAAAGATCCGCAGGCCGTTTTCAGTGCCGGGTGGGTAGCGGTATATGATAAGAAAAGTGGAAAAGAGCTGCTCAAGATAGCATCGGAGGATCTGCCTGCCGATTTCGTTGATGACGAGGTGGAAGCCAATGTTCACGAACGACCTTACGGCAAACAAAATGTTTTGATTTACGAGGATTTCAACTTTGACGGCCAAAAAGATCT
The DNA here is from genome assembly GCA_035301605.1 of Chitinophagaceae bacterium. Taxonomy (GTDB): domain Bacteria; phylum Bacteroidota; class Bacteroidia; order Chitinophagales; family Chitinophagaceae; genus FW021-bin31. Next base: position 3,969 of record DATGTY010000320.1, read on the forward strand.
GGCCATCAGCGATGGCAACCACAGTTGTTATGGCGGGCCTTCCTATCAGATCTATCTGGCCGATGCAGGCGGATTTTC
>DATGTY010000321.1:0-3180 GCA_035301605.1 Chitinophagaceae bacterium
TACGATGAAGGTTGGGGTTTTGAAAGGATGGATATGCCAACAAGAAAACGTTTTGTAAGATATTGTGTGGCACGCTTTTCAGCTTATAGAAATGTTTGGTGGAGTCTGGCAAACGAAAACAGCTTTATCGAAAGTATGACAGATGAAGAATGGACTGCACTCTTTAAAGAAATTAAACACCTGGATCCCTATCAGCATCTTGTTTCCATTCATAATGCAGGACGTATTTACAACTATACTTATCCCTGGGTGTCTCATGTAAGTATGCAATATTATAATGCAGCAGATGTTCCCGGAGTTGTTCCTCTTTTGAGAGATATTTATAAAAAACCAATTGTCCTTGATGAAATCAATTATGAAGGGGATATTAATCGTCGCTGGGGGCAACTTACAGGAAAAGAAATGACCTATCGTTTTTGGATAGTATATATCGGTGGAGGATATGCTACGCATGGAGAATCTTTCGAGAACAGCCCATGGATATCTACTGGAGGTAAATTGATAGGTAAGAGCCCCAGTAGGATTGCCTTTTTGAAAAAAATTGTGGATGATGCTCCGGAGCTAAAACCCATAGATCAATATTATGTCATGAATATGGCAGGGAAAGAGGGTAGCTATTATTTGCTTTATTTTGGGAAAAAGAAGCCCGGAGAATGGAAGTTTTTGTTACCGGATAACGGATTGAAAGAAGGTATGAAGTTTAAAGCAGAGATTATAGATACCTGGAATATGACCATTGAATCAGTTGATAAAGTCTTTGAGGTAAAAAGACAGGATGACTATAAATTTGTAGATACAAAAGGACAAAGTATTCAAATACCGGATAAACCATATATGGCATTGCGATTAACCAGAATAAATTAGTATATCTTTTATGCAGAGGTTGACAAAATATATACCCGGAGGTATTATTCTTTGGGGCTTTATGATTGCAGTTTGTTTTTCAAGTTGTAACCCTGAGAATACCTCTTCAAATAAGCTGGAATTGTGGTATGAACAACCTGCAAAAGAATGGACGGATGCCTTACCCATAGGGAATGGGAGACTTGGTGCAATGGTCTTTGGAGGAGTGGATAAAGATCATATTCAGTTTAATGAAGCGTCTTTTTGGACGGGCGGCCCAAGAGACTATAATAAGAAAAATGCTGCACAGTATTTACCACAAATACGAAAATTATTATTTGAGGGGAAACAAGATAAGGCGGAAGCTATTGCTCAAAAACATTTTATGGGCAAGAAGAGACATGAAGATGATTATGACAGCCTATTCACAAACTGGTTAAAAGAAGTCAGATCCCCTGAAAAACTTGCTCCTGTAAAGCCCGATTTTGATGATAGTCACTGGAAAAAAATAAAAGTACCTACTCCGGATGGTTTTGAAAGAGTTGTTTCTGATATGGAAGGCGAAAACGGCGCTTTTTGGTTTCGAACCCAATTTGATTTACCCGAAAACTGGCAAGGGAAATCCTTAATATTGGACCTTGGTAATGTTCGAGATATAGATTTTACCTATGTAAATGGCCATTTTTTAGGTTCTGAAAAATCGAAATGGGATATTAGAACTTATACTATTCCGGCAAAATTTCTTCATGACAAAGGAAATGTAATAACGGTTCAAGTAATAAATCCGGATGATAAGGGGGGATTAGCCGGATATCACTTTACCGATGATAAAAAGCCAATGGCTATTTATCCTAAGGGGACTAATGCTGAAAAAGGTATTTCTCTGGAACGCAACTGGAAGTATAAAATCCAAAATGACAATCCTCCATCTTTCCCACACTATGAAGCTTCGTATCAGCCTTTTGCAGATTTATGGTTAAATTTTTCGGGTATAGATTCTGTTACTGATTATAGAAGAAGTCTGAATATTTCAAATGCGATAAGTCGAACGGTTTTTAAAAGTGGTGGAATTACTTATGAAAGGGAATATTTTGCGAGCCATCCTAATCAGGCTATTGTTGTACATTTAACAGCAGACCAAAGTAATGCGCTAAATTTTGAAGCTTCCCTAACAAGCAAGCATAAATTATCATCAGTAAAGAAGTTAGATGATCATACCCTCATTCAAAAAATAAAATGAAAGGAGGGGTGTTGAAAGGGGAGAGCCGACTTAGAGTCCTTTCAAAAAAGGGGAAGATCTTGATAGATTCAGGAAAAATCAGGGTAAAAAATGCAGACGAAGCAACTTTATACCTTACAGCAGGAACTAATTTTATTAGTTATAAAAAGGTAAGTGGAGATCCTTCAACTGATTGTATTCATGCATTAAAGTCTCTTAAAGGGAAAAGCTATGAAAAAATAAAATCTGATCATATTCGAACCTATCAAAAATATTTCAACAATTTTTCCATTGATTTTGGACACTCTTCGACAGACGCAGGATATCCTGAGAATCTTCCTACTGATGAAAGGATTAAAAAGTTTGATTCTGATAATGATCCTGCTTTAGTAGCTCTATATATGCAATATGCACGATATCTTTTAATTTCTTCTTCCTGGCCGGGAACGCTTCCTGCTAACTTACAGGGAATTTGGAATGATGAGATGCGTCCTCCGTGGGGAAGTAAATATACGACCAATATTAATTTAGAAATGAATTATTGGCCTGCAGAAATACTCAATTTATCCCCCTTTCATAAACCTCTGTTTGCAATGATGGAAGGTCTGTCTCAAAAGGGACATGAAACTGCGGCGGATTATTACGGTTGTCCGGGATGGGTATTACACCACAATACTGACATTTGGTTAGGTACTGCACCTATTGACAATGCGAATCATGGAATATGGCCTACTGGAGGTGCCTGGCTTTGTCATCAGCTTTGGCAACATTATCAATTCACACAGGATAAAACCTTTTTAAGGGATACTGCTTATCCTATTATGAAATCAGCAGCAACTTTTTTTAATTGTTTTTTAATCAAAGATTCTAAAACGGGTTGGTTGATTAGTACTCCCTCTAATTCTCCCGAGCATGGCGGTCTGGTGGCTGGTCCGACAATGGATCATCAGATTATTAGAGATTTATTCAAAAATACCATTCAGGCTGCAGAAATATTAGATGTTGATCAGGATTTTGCCAATACTTTAGAAGAGAAGTATAAACGAATTGCTCCTAATCAAATAGGTCAATATGGACAATTGCAGGAATGGTTACAGGATATTGATGATACTTCCGAT
>DATGTY010000322.1:0-3980 GCA_035301605.1 Chitinophagaceae bacterium
CTCATGGCAGTGCTTTGTTTACAAGAGGAGAAACACAATCTTTATCAACGGTTACCTTAGGTACTCCGGATGATGAATTGTTGGTAGAAGAGGCAGCTGAATCAGAATATAGTAATTTCTATCTTCATTATAACTTTCCTCCTTTCTCAACAGGGGAAGTAAGAAGACTTCGCGGTCCTGCCAGACGAGAAATTGGTCATGGAAATTTGGCGCAGAGATCATTGGCTCAAATTATGCCGGGAAAAGATTATCCTTATACCGTGAGAGTGGTTTCTGATATTTTAGAATCTAATGGTTCTTCTTCTATGGCTACTGTTTGTGCAGGTTCGCTTGCATTAATGGATGCAGGTATTCCTTTCTCTAAACATGTAGGTGGAATTGCTATGGGACTTATCTCAGAAAAGGATGGATCATATGCTATTTTGACCGATATTTTGGGAGATGAAGATCATCTTGGAGACATGGATTTCAAAGTAACCGGTACGCGTGATGGTATTTGTGGTGTGCAAATGGACATTAAAGTGGATGGCTTACCCATGGAAGTGATGCATGAAGCACTACAACACGCCAATAAAGCCAGATTACATATATTGAATCATATGTATGATACATTAGATCACCCACGGGAAGAGCCTAAACCGCAAGCACCCCGAGTGGAGAAATTTAATGTCGATAAAGAATATATTGGGGCTATCATCGGACCCGGTGGTAAAATTATTCAGGAAATCCAGAGAGAGTCAGGAGCTAATGTAAATATTGAAGAAATAGATGGTCATGGGGAAGTGAGTATTTATTCGGCAAATAAAGAATCTCTTGAGAAAGCATTAAACTGGATTAAAGGTATTGTGGCTGAGCCGGAAATTGGCGAAACTTATGATGCAAAGGTGAAAACAATCATGCCTTATGGCGCTTTTGTAGAGTTTATGCCGGGAAAAGAAGGATTACTTCATATCTCTGAAATTTCGTGGGAACGCCTGGAAAATATGGACGGCATATTCAAAGAAGGGGATGACGTACAGATTAAGTTGACAGGTGTTGATTCTCGTTCCGGTAAATTTAAATTATCTCATAAAGCACTTCTTCCTAAACCGGAAGGATATGTTGAACCGCAAAGGCATCATTCCTCCAGAGGAAGAAAAGATAATGACAGAAAACCAAGAGGTAGTCATAGGAATTAAGTTGTTTTATACTTAAATAAAAGTAAAAAAAAGAGGTCGTGGCTTAGGCAGCGATCTCTTTTTTATTGAACAAATAGGTTGAGAAAAGACGCTATATTTATCTTCGGAATTAGAAATTCAAATCAGGAAGATAGAATTTCCATTCTTCAAAAATATGTCCGTTTTTGAAGATTTTGTAATGAAACCAGCCACTGTGGAAAAAATTGGCTTTATCTATAATTAATAACGGTTTTTTAGGCTCTCTTAATTCAAATAGAAATCGGTCAGAAGCATCATAAAACTTGATGGCATAATTGTTCTTTTTGACGTAGGGTAAACGGATATTTACATTGCCCTTTGGATTGGTATAAATATATAGAGAAGGCTGAAAATAGTTTTCTAAATTATTCTGATTGGCAAAACCAAGATTGTCCCCGTTATAAATATCCGGAATTAGAACTGCTTTTATCGTTTTTGAAAAAGCGTAAGATCCATCCTTAAATAAAATAAAAAGTCGATAATAGTTGTTGCTGGTAAAAGGGGTTTTATCTAAATACTTATTGATTCTACTTTCAGGATTTAGCGCACTCCCTATTGTTGAAAAGGATGCTGTACTGTCATAGGAGCGTTGGATATTTATCCTTTTGATATAGTTGCTGATATTTTCATTGAATTCCCAATTAATTTCAGCTAAATTATTATGCTGATAAGAAGTGATACTTTTTAAATTCTGTTGCCCGAAAGATAAAAAAGGTATGGCGAGCAAGAGTATGAAAAAGGATATGGATAGAATGGTCGTCTTTATATTTAGAGGCATTTATCTTTTTTAAATTTTGAGCTACAAATGTAATCAATAAATTAAGTATTTAGTAGGCTTTATTGAGAGATGGTAAGGATATTTTGATATTTAAGAACTTTTTATGATTCCTGTGCTGATGAATATATGATAGCAGAAGTGTAAACAAAAGGGAATGCCATTATGTCTAAATAATGCCGTTATGTCATTATTCTGTTTTATTTTATCCGCTTTTTTTATTTGGTGGTAAATTATTTGAATTTGTCGATTATGTATATTAAATTGGTTGATTATTAAGTTTTTAGTTATTATTTTGAGTTTATTGTTGGGATTAATATTAAAAAGTATTTTATTGACTTTAGTTTAACAAAATATCCTCTGAATAATTATAATACTGCATGATTATTGACTATTTTTGTATAGACACAATAATTAAAATATTTAAATTAAATAAAATGTCAACTGTAGAATTTAACAGGCTGCTTACAAATAATTCAGAATTTCTGAAGCCTTTTGCTATTACGTTGACTCACGATAGCGAACGGGCAAAAGATTTATTTCAGGAAACGATGTATAGAGCTTTAGCCAATAAAGAAAAGTATAATGTAGGGACCAATATCAGGGCTTGGCTTTATACTATTATGCGGAATATCTTTATTAATGATTACCGTAGAAAGAAAAAAAGAAATACTGTTTTTGATTACACGCCAAATGATTATCTTTTGAATTCAAATCAAAAATCGGTCACTAATATGGCGGAATCTGATATTCAGGTCAAGGAAATAGAAAAGGAAATCAATAAGCTTCCGGAAATTTTCAAAACTCCTTTTTCTATGTATTTTACTGGCTATAAGTATCATGAGATTGCGGATAAATTAAAAGAGCCTTTAGGAACTATTAAGAGTCGCATCCACTTTGCAAGAAAAATGCTGAAGAAACAAATCAAACGATATTAGGGGCGGTTGATAAGAAATTTGTATTTTGCACCTTATGAAGAAAGTAAAGAACAGTTTCTTTGGGTATAAAGAATGTATGCTGTAATGCACAGAGGTTTTCTGTCATTACAGCATTTTTTTATTTACAGATTTTTTAGAATGGAGAAAAACCGGAGATAATTCTTCTTAGCTTAACTTCAATTAATCATTCCTTTAAATAACCAGTATCTATGACAACTAAAAAGTTAATTAAATTTATTTTTATGGGATTGGCCTGTATGTTCACAGGGGTTTTCTATGGACAAAGTCAGGATGTAAGCAATTCCAATTATGATGCACAGGATTTATGGTTTCCTTTTTTTTATACGCATTATGGAAATCAGTATAGAAGTTCAAATGGAACGCCCGGCCCGGAATATTGGCAGAATAGCGTAGATTATGATATTCATGCCAACTTAGATACTACTGATAAACGAATTACGGCTTCAGTAAATATAGATTATACCAATAACAGCCCGGATAATTTGTCTTTTGTTTGGTTGCAGATGGATCAAAATATTTTCAAAAAAGATTCCAGAGGCTCGGCGACTCAAGATGTGGACGGAGGTCGATTTGCCAATACGGATTATACCAAGGGGTATGAGCTTAAGTCTGTGAAGGTGAATGGTCGGGATGCTGACTATATTGTTAATGACACCCGAATGAAAATTCGTCTTTCTGATGCCTTAACTGCAGCAGGTGGAAAGCTGAAGATTGCCATAGAATATGCTTTTACTATTCCGAAATACGGACAGGATCGGATGGGACTTTTGAATACGGAGAATGGTTGGATTTATGAGATTGCCCAATGGTATCCCCGCATGTGTGTATATGATGATATTAAAGGTTGGAATACCATGCCTTATTTGGGAGCAGGAGAGTTTTATTTAGAGTATGGTGATATTAACTATTCCATTACTGCACCATCGAATATGATTATTGTAGGGGCAGGAGAATTAACGAATTCGGATGAAGTATTGACCAAAGAAGAAGAAAAACGTTTAAAAGAAGCATCTCAAAGTGATGAAACTGTCTTTATCCGAACACAGGAAG
>DATGTY010000323.1:0-10290 GCA_035301605.1 Chitinophagaceae bacterium
ATTGGGTAGTTTTTTTATATTTTTGGGAACAACTGATTTATGAATAATCCTCAAACTTTAAGTTTCAATATAATCTTTACTCCACTATCAACTTCCGGGAAATACAATTGGGCATTTATAGCATTTGCTCGCATTTGCATATTTCGCAATCCATGTCCCCCATTATTTCTATCTTTCATTCCTCTTCCATCATCGATGATAATAAGTTGCATTTTTTTTCCTGAAAAGGTAAAGAAAACATCTACCTTGGAAGCTTCTGCGTGCTTACAAATATTGGTAATAGCTTCTTTATATATCAACATTATATTTTGCCTTATTTTTTGAGAGATGGGCAACTGTCCCTGATGTTTTTGATGGAAATTAAAATCGATGACTGTAGGCTCCAGCAGTTCGCCGGCATATCGTTCCAGCCGATCCATCAAACTGATGCTATCGTCATTTCGGGGATCAATAGACCATACAATGTCTCTCATGGTATGCACTGCAGCGCGTCCGTTATGAGCTATATCTTTTAGATATGATTTCAAGTGCTCCTGATGCCCCCTCAGCAGCATATCTGCCTGCATGGACATGCCCGCCAGTGTACTGCCCACTTCATCATGTAAATCACCGGCAATTTTTATGCGTAACTGCCGCTCTTTTTCTCTCTCTTTTTCTCTAAATTTAAAAATAATCCAAAAAAGGCCAAGGATAACCAGCACAATCAAGATTTTGAACCAAGGACTTTGATAAAATGTCGGCTTCACAATGAGAGGGATATTCAACAAGATTTTAGACCAGTTTCCATCCGGCAGGCGTCCCTTACATTGCAATTGATATTGCCCCGGCGCCATCTTTACAAAATTTATTTTGCCTCTTTGCCCGATCTTATTCCATTTTTGGTCTTCCTCTAATCGATAATAATATTCCAGTGACCTAGCCTCATCATCAGTGCTCCCCAGCCCGATAGAAAAATAGCTGACATTGGATGGAATGGTTAGTCGGGGCGTTTCCTGATAGGGGATGGCATAGCTTTTCTGAATTTCTCCGTTTTTATATCCTACACTCAATTGCGTAATATGAAGCGGAAATTGGAGGGCAGCGCTCTTTTGAAGTGTTAATCTGTCCACATTAAAACGAAGGAGTCCATTGATTGTTCCTAAATAAATCATTTTTCCTGTGCGAAAGGCTGCCGCACTGTTAAATTCTTCTGCGGGCAGCTGATCTAGGTGGAAGTAATTTTTTATTCTTTTTGTATTCGCATCTATAATACTCAATCCGTTTTGGGTGCCTGCAATCACAAGTCCCTCAGTAGTAGTAAGGCTGAATACACTGTTTCCTGCCAGTCCATTTCTATTGTTTAACGTATCTGTGATTACTCCATTTTTATCCATGACAAGGATTCCTAAGGCACCTGTTCCTGCCCATATTTTTCCATTTACTTTCACCATGGAATAAACGGTATTTTTAATGCTTGAATCCGCAAAAAATGAAGTAATGGAATCCCGACTACTGTTTATTTTTTGAATACCATACTGGGTGGCTATCAGTTGATTATTTTCTAATTTTAAAACGTTATAAATCTTTAATCCGGATAATTGATCATCCTGCACCGTTTGTGAAGTGCCACTATTAGGACTTATACTGAAAAGTCCGGTGTAAGTACCGACCAGAATTCGATTCTGTTTTTCGCGGGTTAAAGTAGTTATGAAATGACCTATTTTTCTATCCTCTTTTTTCGAAGGAGCAAAAGTGGCTTTACTCAATCTATTCAATTGGGGTTCATACCATAACAAGCCATCGCCTTCGGTACCTAAAAGCAGGGAATCTTTATTCCACGGTAGCATACAATACACATACTTCCGTGCAATAACTCTCTTCTTTCCCGTTTTTTCATTTAGCTGCAAAAATCCATCTCTATAGGATCCCACATATAAAGCACCATCCGGCGATTTATAAATAGACCGAATACTACTAAGGGCTTTTTCATCTACCAGATAGGATTTAAATAGCTTTTTTCCGGGATTCAGCTCCATGATATGTCCATTGAGAGAAAGAAGGATGGTATGTCCAAGATTATAAAACCAAACAAAATGATTGTCTTTCAAAAAAGAAGGGAAGTTTAGATGCTGCTCGGTAAAGGACGCTTTTGCGAAGTTGTAAATAAACAATTTATTCTTTCCTACTTCCCTTGCATTGGTGAACATCATGACTTTATTGTTATTTAAAGAAGCCATGAAGACCTGTCCTGTTTTGCCAATAAGCCCATATTTTCCCGAGATTTTTTCTAATTTATTCTTTTGAATATCAAAAAGATAGGTTCCATGATGGGCTACGGATAAAAGGCATTTTTCATCGGAACCAAAGATCACCTTTGCTATTTGATCTCCTTGAAATTTATCGCGTAGAAAATATTCAGGAGAATGAAAATGATTGTTTTTTTCTTTTATTCTTATGAAAGCTCCTGTGGAAGACCCAATCCATAGTTGCCCGGGATAAGGCGTGGAGATAAGGGTAATGAAAGGACGCTTAAACCGCTCGGGAGTAGATTTTTTAACATCCAATATTGTCTTAACGCTATCTTCCTGTACGTGATATACCTGCCCGCCTTTACTTCCTGCAAAAATATTTCCTTCGTTGTCCTGCGTAAGGATGCAGATATTATGTCCCATAGTCGGTAGCTCGGAAGGGAGTTGTATTTTTTTTGTAATCCATTTGTTCAGATTAAAACAAAAGAGTCCTTCCTTAGCACCTATCCACAGGTTATTTTGTCGATCTACCATGATGGTGGCGATATTTTTATCAGGAACCTGTATCTCTTTTTCGTTCAAATGAAATATTTCATTTCCATCATAACGATAGAGCCCATTGTTGGTGACAATCCACAGTAAGCCGGCTTTATCCTGAGCCACATCTTTGATAATTTGATTTTTAAACTGCGGGGGAAATGAAACATTTCTGAGATGGAAACTGGTTTCTTGAGCGAAACAAAAGAGGGATTCGAACAAAAAACAGATTAAAAATAGAAGGATTCTCATTATTGAATGGGTTAGGAGCACCTAAAGATAAAAAATGCTTCTATGAACTACGAATTAAATATTTAAATTGCTATAATTTCTTATGAAGTTATGAGTAGGTTATTTATAATGTACCAGACTAAATACATCTGCTTTGTAGGGATTGAGTATATCTCGGCCGTTTAGGAATTCCAATTCAACAATGAAATTAAAGGAGTGAATTTTCCCTTCTAATTTTCGGATTAATTGTGCTGCTGCTTTTGCTGTTCCTCCGGTTGCCAGTAAATCATCATGAATCATCACTTTTTGTCCGGGTATGAGGGCGTCGGTATGAATTTCTACCTCTGCTTTTCCGTATTCCAAATCGTAGGATTGAGAAAATTTATGAAAAGGTAATTTCCCCTTTTTTCTGATGGGAATAAAAGGAACCTGAAGGGTATGAGCCAGCAAAAAACCAAATAGAAAACCTCTACTTTCCATGGCTGCAATGGCGTCCGGCGGATTATCCTTATACCTGTTTCGAATATGAAGAATAATGCTGTTGCAGAGCCTGGAATCTTTTAGAATAGGCGTAATATCTCTGAAAATAACTCCTTTTTGAGGGAAATCGGGAATATCTCTGATGGTTGATTTTATGTGCTCTGCTAACATGGTATAGGCTGTTGTTAAAATATTTAGACTTGGTTCTTTCTACTCCAAGAAGGCATTTTATCAATAAAATGCCATTGATTATCTGAACGTTTAATTCCAAAGGTCTCCGGACCATTAGTGAGAATCAGATAAGGAACTTGAAGCGTCATATTGTAATTCAGAATTTGATTTAATACCTTCTTGTCAATATGCACATCGGGTTCCTTACATTCAATAATCATCCAGGGTTTCGCTTCTTTATAAACCACAATATCACAACGTTTTCTTCTTTTTCCAACTTTAATTTCTTTTTCAATAGATAGGAGAGAAGCGGGATAGGCTAATATCTGAATGAGGTGTTGGATGAAATTTTGGCGTACCCATTCTTCTGGTGTGAGCACAAGATTTTTCTTTCTTATTGAATCCCAGATACATTGTTTTTCGCCTGATTTGGATATTCTAAAATGTGGTTCAGGATAATGAATAGAAAGGGGAATTAAATGCTGATTCATTGTTTACAGGCTATTATTCCATTGATAAAAAAGTTGAGGAGGTCTTTTGCTTAAGTACCTCCTCAAGATGAAGTTTGTTGGTGTGGTTTTATAATGAAATCCACTTTTGTTCGCTTTTTCCGGAGGCAATGACTTTTTCCAGAAATAACATCCCACGAACGCCATCTTCCACATTGGTAAAATCCAGCCATTCTTCTTTGGGTTGTTGTCCATTCATTTGCGCATCTACGGTAAGCGCAAAGTTTCTATAGAGATTGGCAAATGCCTCAATAAAACCTTCCGGATGACCTGCCGGAATCCTCTGATTATGAGCCACTATGGAAGATGTACCGGGCCCTCCTGTACGTAATATTTTAGTAGGTTCTTCATTTTTCTTTATAATAAGAGAATTGGCATCGTCATGTTTCCATTCTATGCCGGCTTTATCACCATAAAGTCTTATTTTAAGACAATTCTCTTCTCCGGTGGCTACCTGTGAAACAAAAAGAACCCCACTTGCACCATTGTTTAGTTTTAATAGCGCTGCACCATCATCATCCAAAGCTCTGTTAGGGACAATGGTGTTTATATCTGCGCACACTTTTGTGATTTTCAGTCCGCTGATATATTCTATCAGATTGGCTGCGTGTGTACCTACATCTCCCATGCTGCCGGCAATTCCACTTTTAGCGGGATCGGAACGCCATTCGGCTTGTTTATTGCCATTATTCTCTTCCGGTGTACTTAACCAACCTTGTGGATATTCTACATAAACCTTTTTTACTTCTCCCAACTCGCCGCTGTTTACCATGTGTTTCGCTTCCTTTATCATAGGATAGCCAGTGTAAGTATGCGTGAGGCAGAGTTGGAGGTTGTTGTCATTCACTAATTTTTTTAGGATTTCGGCCTCCTCGAGTGAGAGTGTCATGGGTTTATCCAAAATTACATGGAATCCATTTTCTAATGCCAGTTTGGCTGGTTCAAAATGCAGATGATTTGGGGTTACTATGCTGACAAAATCCATACGTTCCCCTTTTGGAAGTTGATTTTCCTTCTCTATCATTTCCTGATAAGTGGCATAGATACGGTCTTTGGGTAAAAATAATGCTTCACCTGTTTGTAAGGATTTCTCCATTTTACTGCTGAAAGAACCGCAAACCAGTTCAATAATACCATCTAAGTTTGCTGCCATCCTATGGACTTCTCCTATAAATGCGCCGGGTCCTCCCCCGATCATTCCCATTCTTAGTTTTCTTTTCATGTGATTTGTATTTTAGTTATGTATTCTAATACCCGGGACTGCTACCCCAATGTTATTCATATTTTACAGGGTAACATTTCATGATTACATTATCGTAAAGATAGAATCTTATCCTTAAAAGGCAAAAGAGGACATAAAAAAAGGTTCTGCAAAATGCAGAACCTTTTTCCAAAAAATATATTCTTAAGTTTATATTCTAAAGTGAGAGAAAGCTTTGTTAGCTTCTGCCATACGATGAGTATCTTCTTTTTTCTTAAATGCAGATCCTTCCCCTTTACTTGCAGCGATAATTTCATTAGCCAATTTCTCAGCCATACTTTTACCATGTCTTGCTGCAGCATATTTCACTAACCATCTCATGCTTAAGAAAACTTTTCTGTCATGACGAACTTCTGTAGGAATTTGAAAAGTGGCTCCACCGATTCTACGGCTACGAACCTCCACCATTGGGGTTACGTTTGTTAAAGCTCTTTTCCAAATTTCGTATCCTTCTTCCTCTGTATTTTTAGAAACGATATCTAATGCATCGTAGAAAATAGTAAAAGCTGTGCTTTTTTTACCACTCTGCATGATATTGTTTACAAAACGTGTTACCTGTATATCATTATATTTAGGATCAGGTAATTGCGCAATTTTTTTGGCTGCTTGCTTTCTCATTGAATAATGAATTTCTTGTTATCCTGAATTATTAACTTTTCTTAGTTCCGTATTTAGAACGTCCCTGTTTACGATCTTTAACCCCTGCTGTATCTAAAGCTCCTCTTACCACGTGATAACGTACACCGGGAAGATCTTTTACACGACCACCACGAACCAATACGATAGAGTGTTCCTGTAGATTATGTCCTTCCCCGGGGATATAAGCAATGACCTCAATCTTGTTTGTTAAACGCACTTTCGCCACTTTGCGTAATGCGGAGTTAGGTTTCTTTGGTGTTGTTGTGTAAACACGAGTGCATACGCCTCGGCGTTGTGGACAGTTATCTAATGCACGGCTTTTGGAAGCTGCTTTAGTGGTGTGTCGCCCTTTACGAACTAATTGTTGAATAGTTGGCATTTCGTTGCTTAATTACTTAATGTTATATTTTTTGCTCTAAATTTATCTACGAAAAGTTACCCTCTCGTAAAACAGAGTGCAAAGGTACTAGAAAAATTGTAAATTATAAAATGATAATATTATGAAGTGCAATTAATGCTCTTTTTCATAAAGGTATTTTTCGTAATATTTGTCTTCGTGATTCCGATTGTTGTCAAAGAATACGTTGCAAAGTTGAGCAAGTACAACAATTCCCCAACCCGTTGTAAACCAGGCCGGCCATGGATAAGTCGCTCCATGGGATGCTGCGTTTTGGTTGGCATAAACAACCCACATAATAGTAATACCGATAGCAAAAATTATGGTATGTAAGACCAGTAATTTCCAAGATGGTGCTTTATATTCTTTTTCACTCATAAAATTGATAAATTTTTAACGCTACAAAGATAGAAAATTTGTTTGAGTTTTAATCTACTTGTTGTATTTAATTTTGTCTTGTGGCTAGCTTTCATTATACAGGTCTAAAAGTCCGTCCGGTAAGGAGACAGAGATTATTCTGTTTTTATCATCCAAATCAGTGATGGTCTGTTCTGATAAGGGGATCATGAGTTCTTTTTCTTCTTGAAAAACCTGAGCTAGAAGTTGACCTTGCGGAAGCACAATAATATCTGAAATTTCACCCAGTATTTGCTTTTCTTCCTTTACTTTAAAGCCCAGATAATACCATTCCGATTCCCGAGTAGCTATTTTTTCAAATTCTTTTTTAGGAATAAAAATTTCTTTTCTGAGGATAGCGTGCGCCTCTTCTTTGGAGTTTATATCCTCAAATTTTATGTAGGCTTTATGGGTATTTTTTATTTTAATAGAGGAGGGGAAATAAGGAATATAACTGTTCTTATTTTTGGCTATGAAAATAGTGGAAAGTTTATCTTTGGGAAAGGCTTCTTTTAATTTATGAGAAACCAGTACTTCACCACTGAGTCCATAGGCGGCTTCTATTTTTCCTATTTGAATATATTCTCGCATAAACAAAAAAGGGAATATATCTGCATATATCCCCTTGGTTAATTATGAAAACAAAAGACTATTCTTTCGTCTCTTTATTTTCTGATTTTTCTTCTTTTGCATCTTCGGTTGCTTCAGGAGCTTTAGCTTCCGGAGTTTTTGCTTCGGCTTTATTTTCCTCAGCTTTTCCTTCTTCTGCTTTTTCTTTTTGATTAGCTTCCGCGTCGGCAGCTGCAGCTTCTTCCTCAGCTTTCTTTTGTGCTTCAGCTTTGGCAGCTTCTTTTTCTGCTTTAGCTTTTGCTACTTTTTCATCTCTGATTTTTCTTGCTTCAGCTTCAGCTTCCTGCTGTGCTTTTTGCTTGTCTTCTGCAAGTTTTTTCTTGGCAGCTAGTTCATCACCTTCGTGTTTTTCTAACCACTTGTCAAATTTCTCATCAGCAACCTTTTCATCAAAGATTCCTAATTTTACTCCGCGAAGCAAATGCTTTTTGTAGAGTACGCCTTTATATGACAAGATTTTTTTTGCAGTATCACTAGGTTGTGCTCCTTTTTGTAACCATTCTAATGTGCTATCTCTGTTTAATTCAATTGTAGCGGGATTAGTTACCGGATTGTAGGTTCCTAGTTTTTCAATGAATCGTCCGTCACGGGGAGCATGTGAATCTGCTGCTACGATGTAGTAAAAAGCTTTTTTCTTTCTACCTCTGCGTTGTAATCTAATGCGTACAGGCATAAATAATTGATATTATTGTTTGCGAGTGAATAAATATAATTTCGAGCTGCAAAATTAGTTTATTCTCTGAATATAAAAAATATTTCTTTTTATTTTATTACATTCCCATTCCGCCAAAGCCTTTGAAACCTTTACGAGCACCGCCCCCGGAGTTCATTTGTTTCATCATCTTTCGCATCTGGTCAAATTGTTTGAAGAACTGACTGATTTCTTCGGTCTTTTTTCCGCTACCACTTGCAATACGCGCCTTACGACTTCCTTTAATCACTTGCGGATTTTTTCTTTCGTAAGGCGTCATAGAGTCTATAATGGCTTCCACGCCCTTAAAAGCATCATCACTAATGTCAATATCTTTCATGGCTTTACCCACGCCCGGCATCATGCTCAACAGATCTTTAATGTTCCCCATCTTTTTAATCTGTTGTAATTGGTTCTTAAAGTCTTCAAAGTCAAATTGATTTTTTCTGATTTTCTTTTCTAACTTCTTGGCTTCTTTTTCATCATATTGTTCCTGTGCTCTTTCTACCAGTGTGGTAATATCTCCCATTCCCAGAATACGCTGTGCCATTCTTTCGGGATAAAACACATCCAGCGTATCCATCTTTTCACCACTACTAATGAATTTGATAGGTTTTTGAACCGTATATTTTATGGATAGTGCAGCACCACCACGGGTATCACCATCTAATTTAGTTAGGACAACGCCATTGAAATTTAATCTTTCATTAAATGTTTTTGCAGTATTAACGGCATCTTGTCCGGTCATTGAATCAACTACGAAAAGAATTTCATCGGGATTGACTGCGTCTTTAATATTAGCCACCTCGGTCATCATCTTTTCATCTACCGCTAATCGACCGGCAGTATCGATAATAACGGTATTTTGACCGTTCAGTTTTGCTTCTGCAACAGCAGCCTTGGCGATGGCTACCGGATCCTTGGATTCTTCATCTGAAAATACAGGGATATTAATTTGTTCGCCCAGAACTTTTAGCTGATCGATGGCGGCAGGACGATAAACGTCGCCTGCAACGAGGAGAGGGTTCTTTCTTTTTTTAGCTTTTAGATAATTAGCGAGCTTAGAGGAGAAAGTGGTTTTACCTGATCCTTGCAAACCGGCGATTAAAATAACGGCTGGTTTATTATTTAATTCTAAAGGTGCTTCTTCGCCTCCCATGAGTTTGGCAAGTTCATCCTTTACAATTTTAACCATTTGCTGCCCCGGTTCTACGGATTGTAAAACTTTGGCTCCAAGTGCTTTCTCTTTTACCGTATTGGTGAATTGCTTGGCAATCTTATAATTTACATCCGCATCTACCAAAGCTCTTCTTATTTCTTTTACGGTAGTAGCAACATTCAGCTCCGTAATATTGGCATGACCTTTAATTTGTTTAAAGGCTGAATCCAACCTATCCGAAAGGGAATCAAACATAGTTTTCTTATTAATAAAATAATATAAAAATACTGCCTGCAAGGGCAGGTAGAGATGCAAAGTTATCGCAATGTAAATAAAAGACAAAAATCAGAGAGAAAGACTATCAAAAAATAGCTTTGCTTCCTGCAAATATCAACTAAAAATTAGTCTAGTTGTTGTAACTTTGTATTTTATTATATCATAAATATCATATTATGTTGGATGCTATTGAAGATGCGTTGGAAGCTATGAAGACCGGCTCTATTGTTATTGTCGTGGATGATGAAAAGCGGGAGAATGAAGGAGATTTTGTCGCTGCATCACAGACCATTACTCCCGAGATTGTGAATTTTATGGCAAAAAATGGGCGTGGATTGATTTGTTCTCCTATTATTGAAGATCGCTGTGACGAGTTGGGCCTGGATTTAATGGTTGGCAATAATACGGCTTTACATCAAACGCCTTTCACCGTATCCGTAGATTTATTGGGAGATGGCTGCACGACAGGGATTTCCGCGCATGATCGGGCCAAGACTATTCAGGCTTTAAATGATACGGATATACATCCGGAGCGTTTGGGAAAGCCTGGACATATTTTTCCCTTAAAGGCCAGGAGAGAAGGCGTGTTGCGTCGTGCCGGACATACAGAAGCTACGATTGATTTGGTTCGTATGGCGGGTTTGCCTTATCCTTATGGCGGCGTGTTAGTGGAAATTATGAATGA
>DATGTY010000324.1:0-2589 GCA_035301605.1 Chitinophagaceae bacterium
TAAAATGATAGAAAGTTCCTGCAGCATTACTTCCACCGCCTACACAGGCAATGGCATAATCAGGCAATTCACTTCCTGTTTTTTCTTTAAGTTGTTTTCTAATCTCTTTACTAATCACAGATTGAAACCGAGCCACCATATCAGGATATGGATGCGGCCCCACTACGGAACCGATGATGTAATGGGTATCCTGCGGGTGATTAATCCAATATCGAATCGCTTCATTGGTCGCATCTTTTAAGGTTTGACTACCACTTTTAGCCGGTCTCACCTCAGCCCCCAACATTTTCATTCTGGCAACATTAGGTGCCTGACGGTGAATATCCACTTCTCCCATATACACAATGCAGGGCATTCCCATCAAAGCACAAACCGTAGCTGTGGCTACTCCATGTTGTCCGGCGCCTGTTTCTGCAACAATATGTTTCTTCCCTAACTGCTTCGCCAACAGAATTTGTCCAATCGTATTATTCACTTTGTGTGCACCGGTATGGTTCAGATCTTCTCTTTTCAGATAAATATTTGTTTTATATTTTGCTGATAATCGCCCGGCAAAATAAAGTGGAGAAGGTCTGCCTACATAGTCCTTTAAAAGTGCTTCAAATTCTTTTTTAAAACTATCTTCCAGAATAATGTCTAAATAATTCTCCTGTAATTCTTTGACATTAGGATAGAGCATTTCGGGGATATACGCACCACCAAAATGACCATAAAAACCTTTCTTCGTCACACTATATTTCCCGGCTTTAAAAAGATCCACGGTATTTTCTTTATTTGCCGATGGGTTTACATGAAATTCAAGTCCCATAAAAATTGTTTTATTTTTTCTATATTTTTTATTCCCGGAGCATCTTCGAATTTACTATTTACATCTATAACACGCCAGGAAGAATGTTCAAATTTAGATAAAGCTTCTACTTCTTCCAACCCAATTCCTCCACTTAAAAAAAAGGGTGTTTCTCCTTTATAATGATTTAATAAATTCCAATTAAAAAGTGTACCATTCCCTCCGTATAATTTCCCTGCTGTATCAAACAGAAAATAATCACAACATCCCGAATATTTTTCTGTTTCCGCAATATTTGTTTCTCCTTTTATCTTAAAAGCTTTCATAACAGGAATTTGCATTCTCATTTTTTTACAAAATTCCGGACTTTCCTCCCCATGCAATTGAAGCATATCCAAACCATATTCCTTCACTTTCTCTAAAATATAGTCTTCCTCTGCATTCACAAAAACCCCCACTTTTTTTATACCGCTTGTTTTTTTTATAATATCAGGAGATAATTTCCCTTCTACAAACCGTTTGGATTTTTTATAAAAAATAAAACCGGCATAATCTATAGGAAGTTCGGCTATTTCCTGTAAATCTTCTGCACGAGTTAATCCGCAGACTTTGATTGATATGTTGTTGATTGGTTGAATAAGTTGATTAAGTTTACTGGTTTACTATTTTTTTGGTTGCCTACCGTAGCCTTGGCGAAGGTAGGGTTGATTTAATAATCTAATTACAAATTTCACTCCCTATGTCTATCTCACAAAGTACGCTAAGTTTTTTTGCAAAGAAGGTTAACTTTCATCTACATCAATTCAAACAAATTCTTTTTCAACTCTGCTAACTTCGCGTGTTCTCTCTCCGCGAGCTTTGCGTGAAATGAATCCTACGCCCTTAGTTCTCTCACAAACTCTTTAAAAGCAGTTCCCGGATTCTCATTTTTCATAAAATACTCTCCCATTAAAAAACCTTCAAATCCGGCTTTTTTCATTCGTTTTATTACAGCCACATCATTAATACCACTTTCTGCTATTCGCAATGTCTTTTCCGGTAACTGATTACTCAAAGCAATAGAGCGACCAATATCTACGGTAAAGTTAGTCAAATCGCGGTTGTTAATACCTATAATATCATTCTCAATACTTATTTTTTCTAATTGTTTATCGCTGTGCATTTCCAATAACACCTCTAATCCTAATTTTTTCGCAAGGCGCGTAAAACGAGTAATTTCTTCCTTACTCAAGCATTCTGCAATTAATAAAATTACATCTGCACCTATAGCTTTTGCTTCAATAATTTGATATTCATCAATAACAAAATCTTTTCTTAGTATAGGAATCGCATTCACTGTTCTGGCAATCTTTAAATCTTCCGAACTGCCCGCGAAAAAATAATTATCGGTCAATACCGACAATCCGGAAGCGCCATTTTCCGTGTATCCTTCTGTAACTTCTTCTACTTTCGCTATGTCATTAATGATATCTTTTGAAGGCGATTTTCTTTTAAATTCAGCAATAATGCCGGTCTTTTCGGAATTTCGAATACTTTCTTTCAGGGAAAAACATCTTCGAGAGAAGGTTTCCGCAGCCTCTAGATTTTTAATAGGTACCTGCGCTTTCCATTCTGCAACTTCCTTCCGTTTATGTGCTACTATTTTATCTAATATATTTTTCACGTTAGTCTATTTATGGGTGATACTACTGCAACTCAATCAACTTTTTCAATACATCATACGCTTTCCCTGCTTCAATAGATTCTTTGGCTGCCTGGTAACAATCTTGATAATTCTCATAAAGACCGGCACATCGGATTCC
>DATGTY010000325.1:0-2902 GCA_035301605.1 Chitinophagaceae bacterium
TGAAGAAGTGCTTTCCCATTGTCCATATTATCCAAATTCTGAGAATAACCATATTTACCTTTTGCTTTAATAAATGACGTATAATTTGGTATGCTTCCGCTTAAGTCTTTAGCCTTCAATTTAGATACTTCCACCACTTCAGCTCCCAGACCTTTGATAAACTTCAGAGAAGCCCCTACCGTCATTTTACTATAGTCATCTTCTTTTACCACCTTAGAAGCATTAAAATACCAGGCTGCCCATTGTTGGTTCACCGCACGACCCGTTAGTGAATCATTCAGTGCATTTTGCCTAAAAAACTCTTTTGCAGTGCGCATGTGATTATCATATGCATAATCCGCATTATCTCCGTAAGTATGAGAACGTATATTCCAACCCACTCCTACTGTCCAATCCTGATGTTTAGGAAGACGAAACAGAAAATTCAGAATATGAAGATTCCCTTTAACCATTGCATATCGCTTTTTATCCCCTTTTTCAAGATAACGGCTCAAATCAATACTGTCTTTTTTCCATATCTTTAAAGGATTAAATCTAACTATGTTATTATCCCAGAAGGTACCGGCTCCTAAAATTTCCAACGACCATTGAGCAGGCATGTTTCCGCCAGAGGCCGGTTGTGATGAAGTGTTGACTACCGAATTGAAGACACTGCCTCTCACCCCATTAAATTGCTGCGCATCAACAGAACCGACCATAACAAAGACCAGAAGAAATATAGCAGAGGTGATTTTTCGAATCATAAGACCTAAATATACGATAACTAAGGGTGAAAGTGAAAGATGGGTTGAAAGCTTTGGGCTTTTTGCTATTGGCTTTTTGCTATTGGCTGTTGGCTGTTGGCTGTTGGCTGTTATCCGCTTTCTTTCCCTGAGCGGGAGTCGAAGGGTAAATTCCATATTATTTAATACCTTTAACCGGTCTATATTCTCGACTTATCGAGCATGGCGACCTTCAAAGAAACTTAGAAACCCAATCGACCTTATTCCTATTTGTATGAAAAAAATTCTCTTTCATTTCTGTTTATTGTTTCTATTCATTAGTATTAGTTTACCCTCAAGGGGGAAAGATGTTTTTTCTTCTGACTCCTTACAAATCAGTTTGATTACCAGTGGTCCCGGAAATGATTTATATACAGCCTTCGGGCACACTGCAATAAGGGTACAAGATTTTTCTTCCGGTGGAGATTTTGTTTTTAATTATGGAACTTTTGATTTTTCCACCGATCATTTTTACTGGAAATTTACTCGCGGACGTCTTATGTATTTTTTATCTGTACAGAAATTTCCACTTTTTTTACAAGCTTATAAAGCCGAAGGTCGCAAATTAACAGAACAGATTCTGAATTTATCTAAAGCAGAAAAGCATCACATCTTCAACTATTTAAGAGTAAATTATAAACCTGAAAATCGTTTTTATAAATATGATTTTCTTTTTGACAATTGTGCGACCCGAATTCGGGATATTATCGGAGATAGTTATGGAAAATCCTGGAAGATGGGCAACATTATCCCCGAAAAAGGACTTAGTTTTCGAGATATTATCAATGCTTATTTGGACAACAGCCCCTGGGAAAGGCTGGGTATAAATTTAATGTTTGGGAAAAGAGCAGATGAAGCCATGACTAACAAAGAGATTATGTTTCTTCCCAAGTATTTGATGGTAGGGTTTCAACACTCCTCTATAAATGGACATTCCCTGGTGAAGACAAAAAAAATTTTAAACAATCCACATTCAGAAAAGGCTCCCTATCCATTTTATCTCCGTCCCATTTTCTGGTTTTCTCTGTTGTGTCTGTTCATTCTCATTTTAAGTTTTAGTAAATCCAACAAATTTTCAAATAAATTACTTCCCTGGATAGATCGCTGTTTATTTTTTCTTAGCGGATTATTGGGTTGCTTCTTGGTTTTTATGTGGTTTGGGACAGATCATGGAATTACAAAATGGAATTACAATATCCTATGGTTATTCCCTGTGAATATATTTTTTAGTTTTCATTTTTTTAAGGATAAGAAATGGGTGAAAACTTACGCCATATTCATCGTCGCAGTTAATTTGATACTATTAGCTACTTTTCTTATCCTACCACAGGAGCTACCTTTTGCACTCTTGCCTTTTATGGCGGTATTGGGCGTGCGTGCGTTGAAGATTATTTCAAGGTTTAACAAAGTCCATGAATAAGAATAAAACGGGTAGAAATTTTAAAATTAGGACAAAAATACATACCTTTGTGACAAATGGCGGGGTTATGAATAAGAAGAAGAAATACACAGAAGCTCATCAGACCACTCAAAGTAAATTTGAGGAGCCGGCAATTGCCTATATTAAAGCGCCTTTTGACCTTATTAAAATGTCAAGAGAAGGGGTTTTAAAAAAGAATCTCTTGCAATTAGGTAAGCTGTTGGCAATTAGTCTCAAAGAGCTGGCACACATCCTACATATTTCAGAACGTACTTTACAAAGATATAAAGCAGATGCCCCCTTATCAGAAGGAAGTTCAGAACGCGTATTGATGTTGGCACAGCTTTATAAAAAAGGTGTTGAAGTTTTGGATTCTCCGAATAATTTCAAGGATTGGTTAAGAACGCCCTTACCTGCTTTTCAGCAAAATCCGCCCCTTTCCTATTTAGATACTTCATTTGGCTTTCAATTGGTCACCGATGAATTAGGGCGTATTGAGCATGGCATATTTGCATAATTTATGAAGGCGTTGTACAGAATAGCCAAATGTCATTACATTGATGATTTAAGCGGTACCGGAGCCAAGACTTATGGTGGTCGCTGGAACAGCAAAGGGCATCCGGTGATTTATACGGCAGGAAGTCGCTCTTTGGCAGCCTTAGAAACGCTTGTCCATATTCCACAAAAGAATATTCCACCGGATCTTTGTATAGTGACACTT
>DATGTY010000326.1:0-7945 GCA_035301605.1 Chitinophagaceae bacterium
TTTAGCTCGACGTTCTACCCGAATAGACAAAATAGTTAACACAATTACCGCTATCAGCAAAATCAGACTCGGTATGGAAACCCATGACCAGGCCTGTCCCCCATTTAGCAAAAAAGTAATGAGCGCCGTCAACAATGCAAAAATAAGAATAGCGCCTTTGTAATCGATATAGCGCTTCTGCTTAACAACCTTTTCCTTCAAAAACAACAGCAATAATAATCCGGCAACGATACCCACCGGTATATTAATAAGGAAAATCCAGCGCCAATTTAGATATTTAGCCAGCCCACCTCCCAACACCGGTCCCAAGATAGCAGATATACCCCAAATACTAGACAACCAACCTTCTATCTTCGCCCGTTCCTTCACTGAATAAATATCTCCCGCAATCGTATTGGCTATGGCCATAATAGACCCTGCACCTATCCCCTGAATTCCTCTAAAAATAATTAATGAATTAATGTCCCAGGAAAGCGCCGACAAAGCCGAACCTAACAAAAATATTCCAATACCAATCAACAACACCCGCTTTCTGCCATACAAATCTGCCAGTTTTCCATATAATGGAATCGTTGCAGTCTGTGTCAATAAATAAATCGAAAATACCCACGAAAATTTCTTAAATCCTCCTATATCTTCCACAATTTTCGGAATCACAGTAGAAACTACGGCAATATCCATCGCTGCCAAAAACATGGTAAGCATCAATGCTGCCAAAATCCAGTTTCTTTTTAAAGCAGGTTGGGATGCATTCATAGACGATGGACTATTCTTGTGAAAAGCAAAATTAGTTATATTTCACTAAAAAAAGGAAAACGAAAAACTTCTATATTTTCTTATATTTGCGATGATTACAAGACTACAACATAAATTTAAATCATCCATCACTTCTTTCTAGAAAAAAGGCATCTCACAACAACTAATTCCTAATCATCAAAAATGAAGCTCATGACATCTTATTCTCAACCCAATCACAGAAAAACGCAACTTAGTTTAACGCTCATTATTTTCTTCTTAGCTACCTCCTTTTCTTTTACCTATGCCATGCCTGAACAAGCAGCAACAGCTCCTCCTACTGAAATTCTAGGTCGATGGGATATTGCAATCAACATGAATGGAGAGACCAAACCCGCCTGGCTGGAATTAGATCATTCGGGTGTTCAAACCACTGTTGGACGATTTGTTGGCGTGGTAGGCAGCGCTCGTCCTGTCTCAGAAATTCATTACAACAATGGTAAATTTAGTTTCACAATTCCTCCTCAGTGGTGGGTAAAAAAAGGAACCGTAACCGTTGAGGGGACATTAAAAGACGACCACTTAGAAGGAACTATTCGCTATGAGCATGGAGCAACTTATCACTGGACCGGACAAAAAGCACCGAAGTTGGTCAGGGAAGAAGCACCGGAATGGGGACAACCTATTCCCCTTTTTGATGGCACAAATATAGAAGCATGGCATGCCACCGGGGAAAATCAGTGGGTTATAGAAGATGGCGTATTAAGAAGCCCACATTCAGGAGCTAATCTGGTGACCAATCAAAAATTTGAAGATTTTAAATTACATATAGAGGTAAAATACCCCAAAGGGAGTAATAGTGGAATCTATCTTCGCGGGAGATATGAAATGCAGGTTGTAGATAAAAATGAGGTAGATCCTCAAAATCTTCTTTTCGGTGCTATTTATGGATTTATTCCGGCAAGCAAGTTAGTATCTAAAGCAGGAAAATGGCAAAAAATAGACATCACACTCATCGGTCGAATGGTTACTGTTGTAGTCAACGGCGAGACCATCATTTGCAACCGAGAGATTCCCGGTATCACTGGAGGTGCATTAAACAGTGATGAAAGCTCTCCGGGTCCTATTCTTCTGCAAGGAGATCATGGACCAATAGAATACAGAAATATTATCATTACCCCTGCTAAATAAGCGATTTCTTCAAACCTGCAATAGTACTAATTCAATTGTGCTGTTGCAGGTTTAAATTTTACAATATTTTCAGCTCTGTTCTTCTGTTCTTGGCTCTTCCTTCCGAAGTATTATTCGGAGCAATCGGATTCTTGGCACCAAATCCTTTAGCATGCAGACGCTGTTTATCAATGCCTTTTGACATCAGATATTTCACAACCGCCTCGGCCCTATTTTGAGAAAGTGTTAAATTACGATCTGCCGACCCTGTACTATCTGTATAACCATTAATCTGAATTCGTATATCCGGATTTTCTTTCAATAAATGAACCACCTTATTTAATTCAATGAAAGAACCGGAACGCAACCTATATTTATCTAGATCAAAAAACACATTTTCCAGTATGATATGCGCATCTTTTGCTATAGGTTGCAACGGAATGCGTACTGTATAAGATTGCCATTTCGAAGAATCTGATAAGGAGAAATGATTAGAATAGAAAAGGAATCCTTTCTTGCTTACGTTTAAAGCATAATCCTTTCCTACCGGTAAAGTCACTAAAAAATCTCCTTTTTTATCACTTTTAATATCAGTTAATTCTTTTCCCGATTTCAAATCTATCAAAGAAACCAAGGCTGAAATTGGGTTTCCTGTTTGTGCATTAAACACATTTCCCTGAACATACAAAGTCTTCACCGGTCGTGCTTTGGGATAAAGTTCAAATTTATAGAGATCCAATGCGCCTCTGGAATCTGATCTGTCAGAAGCAAAAAAGGCCATCTTTCCATTTGCTGCCACAAACATACTTCCATCATGATCAATCGTATTGATGGGATACCCCAAATTATGAGACTTCCCCCAATTACCTGTTATTTTTTTCCTTACATAAAATAAATCCACACCGCCAATACCGGGATGCCCATCAGAGGCAAAGTACAACGTCATATTATCTGCATGAATAAAAGGACTGCTTTCATCTCCAGAAGTGTTGATAGAAGCTCCCAAATTTTCCGGCTTACTCCAATAACCATTGCCTTTTAGATGACTCACATAAATATCGCTTCCTCCAAAGCCTCCAGGACGGTTACTTACAAAATATAGATCTTTCCCATCGGGAGAAAGGCTGGGCTGAGAATCCCAAAAGCGACTGTTAACAGGAGGTCCAATATTTTTAGCTGCCGACCAACCATTTTCGCTATAGACCGAATAATAAATATCACAACTACCGGCGCCATCTGCTCTATCACAAATCGTCAACAACAACAATTGACCATCCTGAGAAATAGTCTCTGCTCCGCGATTAAAGCGACCATGAATGCTTTTATTAAAAGCGCCTTTTAGCAACTGCGCTTTAGACCAAATATCGTCTTTTTTATGACTAATAAAAAAATTCTCATACTGATTATTCACCTTTCTGGTAAAAATAAACCGATGCCCGTCAATAGTCAGACTGGGAAAATACTCGGGATCCTTACTATTGATACTATCCCCCATATTAATGGGATTAAAGGGGTGATGCGCTCGTTTAGTTTTCAGTCCAAAACTGTAATGCTTTCGCCAGCTGAGGGCCTTCTTTCTACTCTTCTCTGACAATCCCGGACGCGCTAAATACCTGTTAAGAAGACCAATGGCCTTTGAAAAATCCCCCGTTCCGGCAACGGCATGGGCATAACTATTATATCCTTTCAATAATCTTTGACTATCAATAGCATTTGCTTTATCAAAAGCCTCCACCGATAAACAATAATCCTGCATTCTATTATACAGACTACCCATGAGTGCATAAGCATTGAAAAAATGGGGCGCTTTTATCACAGCCTCTTTCAATAATTTAAGTGCATCCTCACTTGCATGAAGAGAAGGGTGAGTCAATTTGCCTTGTGCTTTCTCGTAACGCTTTTCCGCAGATTTAGGGATAGGTTGTTTCGTTTGCTGCCCCTGTACCAATGAATAGGTACAGACCGACAAAAGAAATAATAAGATAGTTGTTTTTAAAATACGCATTTTAATATCTCTTAGAGAAACAAAAAATATATTAATTCATAAAAAATGTCCTGTTTATCCAAAAAGCCTATCTTCGCCCGGTGAAGAAAAAGGCAGGACATATAATAGGATGGGTTCTATTGCTCGTCATCTTCATAGGGCAAGTAACTGCCGGTGCGTTATTTGAAGGCTCCTCTTCTCAAAGTTTCTACACCAACGACGATCAACAAACAGAATCCCCCTTTTTTAAATTATCTAGCATACTGCCGTCCGGTGCTTTTATACTCCCATCTTCCGAACACACACCTATAGGTGGTAATAGTCTTAATTCCTATGCTCATTCCCCTAAACCTGTTTATAGCAAATATACTTTTTCTTATAGTAAAACAACTTTAGGAACCCGACTATTCTCTTTACTATACAGATACAAAATTATTTTTCCTTTCCACTCTTTTTGGTGATATAACATGCTATTCCCGCAATTAATGCGCTTCTGAAGCATTAACTATATACTCATTATCTCTTTCAACAGACGATAATAGGCAAATCTATTGCTGATTTTACCCAAATTCGCAAAACATATTACTATACATTATTATAAAATAAAATCATGACCTCTACTATAGATTTAATCATCACAATACTCATTCTTCTTGCAGCAATCACTGTACCTATTTTATTGATACGCCGGCATTCTAAAAAGCAAGCTCAAAAAAGACGATCTTCTTTCAAATCTCATTGCAGTGAAGCAGGGCTACAGATAGAATATCTTATGGAAAGAAAAGACCGTATTTGTGCCTTAGATACCCAAAACAAAAAGATCGCATGGGTCAATCTCGATAATGATTCAAAACAAAAACCATCTATTTTATCTTTTGAACCTACTAAAAAACAAATATTACATATTATCAAAGACGGTAAATTGACGCAAAAAATCATGTTACGTCCTGTTTATAAGACCAAGCCAAAAGGCGTAGCGGAAATCATTTTTTACAATTCCCTTTATGATGACACCCTGCAGTTAGAGACCTATTTACAAGAAGCACAAGTATGGGCAAAAGCAATTCTATCCATTAGGGATATCAGCTAAAGAAAACTTATCATAGAAAAGGATGTTCTTCGACCATTCATCGGAGAACATCCAAATAAGCACTTTTAAGGGTGCTATATTATTCATAAACCCTTCTCAACCTCAGGTCTTTCACCGGTTTAATAATCAGTGGAAATTTTTCAATAGTCACAAAACTGGAATCTAACCCAAATCCTCGTTCTTCTGAAAGACTGATTTTTTTCAGATAGAAATAACCCTTCATCACCAATTTCTCTAAGAAAGGCAAATCATTGTTCTGAGAAAGAAATTTGGACATGACCACAAAGCGGAAATCTCCGGCTACATTATTCTTGCTTAAGGATTCATATCTACTTATAATATTCACTTCCTTTCGCTCTACCATCTCTTCCACTGCTCTTCTAAACATCAAATTAATCTTCTGATCTATCCGGAATCCTAAGCGAAAAGTAATACGAATAACTTCATTAGGAATGATGGTATCTACCAGATAATCACAGCGATAGGGTTCATCCAATACCTCCACATGCAGCAACCAATATATATCTGCTCTTTTGGGTTTTTTATTAAAAATAGAATACATTATCGTCTGCTCTATCTCCTCTTTCTTATGAGCAGCTGTCAGATAGACCAAATGTGTAGAATATTTCGGGATACTGGTATCGACACTCACTTCCTGCAATTGCGGCAAATAATCTTTTAATTTTACAAATTCCAAATACCTTTTCTGTATTTTCCGAGCCTTGTACCAGACATAATTCACCAAGAAAAGCGCTGCCCCAATAATCAGAGTCACATATCCACCATCCATGAAGTAGTGAATATTGGCAAAAAGAAAGGCAGATTCTATGGTCAGATAAACCATTAAAAATAAAGCCACCCACCATTTATTGATATGAGAAAGCATCAAATAATAAATCAACATCAGCGTAGTCATAATCATAGTAACCGTAATGGCTAAACCATAAGCAGCTTCCATATTCTTAGACTCTCCCTTAAAAAATAAGACCACCAAGACACAACCTACAGCCAAAAATAAATTTATCCCCGGAATATATAATTGTCCTTTCGCTTCTGTAGGGTAATGAATTTTCATCTTAGGCCAAAGATTCAGTTTAATAGCTTCACTAATAAGTGTAAAAGAACCTGAAATCATAGCCTGACTGGCAATAATGGCCGCCATCGTAGCTATGGCAATACCAAAAGGAACAAACCATTCCGGCATGATAGCAAAAAACACTCTGGTACTCGAAGGAATCACTTCTCCTTTAAACTGCAAAGCCCAGGCAGCCTGTCCTAAGTAACTCAAAATCAAACAAATTTTCACAAAAATCCAGGAATACCTAATATTATCTCTTCCACAATGTCCTAAGTCAGCATACAATGCCTCTGCTCCTGTGGTACACAAAAAGACCGCAGCTAAAATCAAAAAACCTTTAGGATAAGTGACCAAAAGTTTGATTGCATAATAAGGGTTAAAAGCTTTTAAGACCTCCCAATTATCAGAAAGATGGGAAACCCCTATGATGGCCATAGTAGAAAACCATACAAACATAATGGGACCAAAATACTTTCCAATAAAGTTTGTCCCAAACTGCTGTACCGCAAAGAGCGCAATAATAATTCCCAATACAATCTTTACCGTCACATCATGAGGTAATTGTAAGCCTTCCACCGCAGAAGTCACGGTAATAGGTGGTGTTAACAACCCATTAGCTAACATGGCGGCACCGCCAATCATAGCAAAGATTACTGCCGTTCCTGCATATCGTCGAATCAAAGCATACAAAGAAAAAATACCCCCTTCTCCATTGTTATCTGCCCGCATCGCAAAGACCACATACTTCACTGTAGTCAACATGGTCAGGGTCCAGATTACACAAGAAGCTCCACCAATCACCAACAATTCATTAATAGGTTTTCCTCTAACTATCGCATCAAAAGTATATAAAGGCGAAGTTCCTAGGTCTCCAAACACAATACCTACTGCAATTAACAGCCCTGCAGGAGTGGCTTTATTCAGTTTAGGAGGTTTCATAAAACGACTTATTCTTTAAATATCGAGTGCAAAAGTATTATACAAAATTTTAAACCGACAAAGTAGCGTTACTTTATAAAACGAAAAGCTAACGGATATCTATAGATCTTACCTTCAGAAGCCTTTATAGTAGCTACGATAACCCATATCATGGCAATAATACCCACAATCCAAAGTAGAAAAGTCCCTACCACACTAAGAGTTAAGACAATAACCACAATAGCAACCGTAATTTGAAAATTCAAAGATTCCTTTGCATGATCAGTAACGAAAGAAGATTCTTCTTTTTTTAAAAGATAAATGACCAAAGGACCTATAAATGCACTTATAAAAGTAATGACATGAGCTAAAAGCCCTAACGTTTTTTCATCAGAAGAAGCTGATATCTCCGGGAAATATTCTTTCCCTAAAAAAGAATTACTATCACTCATAACCGTTGTTTTTCAAGTTAAAAGTAGAAGATTTCCTACTCCTGACCTAATTTATTTTAAACATCTCTTAACAATTTCTGTTTAAAGAGGTTTCTGTTATCTTTGCCTTCACAATGTATAAAATAATAAAGAATATCCTTTTTCTCTGGCAAGCAGAAAAAGCACATAAATTAACGATGAATCTGCTAGGCATCGCCTGTAACCTTCCCGGAGGGAAAAAGATGATCCGCAACCTATTTTGTTATAAATCTAAAGAGCTAAAAACCCAACTCTGGGGTATTACTTTCCCCAATCCTGTGGGGCTTGCAGCCGGCTTCGATAAAGATGCCAAATACATTGATTTATTGGAAAACTTGGGGTTTGGATTTGTAGAAATTGGCACCGTTACACCTAAAGCACAACCGGGGAATGACAAACCACGCCTTTTTCGACTTCCTCAAGACGAAGCGCTGATCAACCGCATGGGATTTAATAATGATGGCGCCACAGCAGCTGCAAACAGAAGAAAAAACAGAAAG
>DATGTY010000327.1:0-11666 GCA_035301605.1 Chitinophagaceae bacterium
TAGTTTAAATCCTTTATCCTGTAATTCTTTAATGGTTCTTTTCAACTGCGGAATAGAAGCACTAATATTAGGCAATTTTATGATATTAGCTTCCGGTTTTTGTACCAATTCTCCCAATTCAGCCAAAGCATCTGTCACTTGCTGCGCTTCAGTTAATACTTCAGGAAAAACTGCTAACATCCTGGATGCCAAAGAAATATCTTTTGTTTCGAAATCAACATCCGCAGATTTTGTAATCGCTTCAATCATAGGCAACAAAGAGTGTGTTGCTAAGTAAGGAGCTTCATCTGTTTTTGTATAAATTATTCTGGGTTTATCGCTCATAGAAATATTCTTTTAAATATAAAAAATTAGGTCTTCTCCTCTTTATTAAACTAAATGAAATGCAAATATAATCAATTAAAAGCCTTTTTAAGACAATGATTTATTACATCTTTGTTAATACACACTATCCAAATTTTTTCTTTAAGGCTGCCAATGCACCATTAAAATCCTTTTCTTTTTTATGACGCTTTTGCTTTCCTTTATTTTTATTCTTTCTTTTTGGAGGCTCTTCCGTTTGCTTGATAGACAAACTAATTCTTTTACGTGCGACATCCACCTCTAAAACACGAACTTTTACTTTTTGATTCAATTTTAATGCTTCTGCAGGATCACTAATATAGCGATGAGCAATCTCCGACACATGAACCAAACCATCTTGTTTAACTCCTATATCTACAAAAGCCCCAAAGCGAGTAAGGTTGGTCACAACTCCGGGAACATCCATTCCAATTTGAACATCTTCCATCTTATAAATAGGAGCAAATTCAAAAAGTTCTGCCTCCTCTCGAGGATCCAGTCCCGGTTTTTTCAATTCTTTTAAAATATCTTCTACCGTATGCTGTCCAAAAGTTTCATCAATATAGGCGGTAGATTTTATTTCATTCACCAATTTCTCTTTTCCAACCAGATCTTCAATTTTCACATCCAGATCTTTGGCCATTTTTTCTACCAAGAGATAAGCCTCCGGATGTACACTGCTGTTATCTAACGGATTCTCAGATTGAGAAATTCTTAAAAACCCGGCACATTGTTCATAGGCACTGGCGCCCAGCCTTTTTACGTTCAGCAAATCTTTTCTGGACTTAAAATCACCATTTTCTTCACGATACTTTACAATATTATCGGCCAGAGAAGAACCTACGCCACTGACATACTGAAGTAAATATTTGCCTGAAGTATTTAAATTCACCCCGACGGCATTAACACAACTTTCTACCGTGTGATCCAGCTTAGATTTTAACCGAACCTGATTCACATCATGCTGATATTGCCCTACGCCAATGCTTTTAGGATCTATTTTAACCAATTCTGCTAATGGATCCATTAACCGCCGTCCGATGCTTACTGCACCTCTTACAGTAATATCATAATCCGGAAATTCCTCTCTTGCTATTTCAGAAGCAGAATATACCGAAGCGCCATCTTCATTTACCAGAAATACAGGGAGCTTGGTTTTCAAAGATTTAATAAATTGCTCTGTTTCTCTTCCTGCAGTTCCATCTCCAATAGCAAAACATTCAGTTTTATACTTCTCAATAAGTTTTCTGACAATTTGTTCTGCCTCTTGCAATTTATGATTTTTCTCGTGTACATAAATTAACGTATTCTCTTTTAACCCACCATTTGCATCCAAAACCACTACTTTACAACCCGTTCTATAACCCGGATCTATAGCAATAATTCTTTTACCTCCTAATGGGGAAGATAACAACAACTGACGAAGATTTTCCGCAAAAACATCAATCGCCTCTTCATCGGATTGCTTTTTCAAAGCCATCCTGAATTCACTTTCTAAGGACGGCTGTAAAAGTCTTTTATAGGCATCTTTAAATGCTTTTTCCACCTGTTCTCCTGCTGCATTATTCACTAAAGGATATTTCTTTTGAATAAGAGCAAATGCACTATTCTCCTCCGGAGCAATAGAAAGTCGAAGAATCCCATTCATAAAACCTCTCAAAACAGCCAACATTCTGTGTGAAGGAATCTTAGAAATAGCTTCAGAAAAATCGAAATAATCCTTGTACTTTTTGCCTTCTTCTTCTTTATCGGTCACTACTTTCGTAATCACTTTTCCTTCTTTTTCAAAAAGCATTCTTAACTGCGCACGCAGTTCAGTATCTTCTGCAACTTTCTCGGCAATGATATCTCTTGCCCCCTTCAGCGCATCTTTCGTATCTTCTACCTCTTTAGACAAGTAAGCTTTTGCCTTTTCTTCGGGAAGACCTTCTTCTTGTTTGAATAACCAATCCGCCAAAGGTTCCAGTCCTTTTTCTTTAGCTTTTTGGGCTTTGGTTTTTCGCTTGGGCTTGAAGGGCAGATAAATATCCTCTAATTCATTAAGACTTTTCGCGTTATCCAGTTTTTTCTGGATAGCTTCTGTCATCTTTTCCTGCTCTTTAATGGTCTTTTCGATGAAAGCTTTTCTTTCAGAAAATGCTTTTTGAAACTGAGCTTCTTCTTGTATTTTTTGAACGGCAATCTCATCTAAAGCTCCTGTTTGGTCTTTTCTATAACGAGCAATAAAAGGGATGGTTGCCCCTTCTGAAAGTAAATTTAAAACAGCAGCAACATTTTTTTCCTGCAATGCTAATTTACCGGCAACAGCCTTGGCATATTCAATCATTTCTTTTCTATTTAAACAGCGGCGAAGTTAAGAAAAAAGCAGGGAGTAAATCCTAGAAAAAGACAACATAATTCTTTCAGATTCACTGACAGCGTTTCATTATCTTTTCTCCCATTTTTTCTAATATAAAAGATGATTTATAATCTTAAATCCTGAACAGAAACGCCAGTATAATTTTCTTTGGAAAACGTAAATTTAGAAGGATCTACCTCAAAATCAGGCACAAAAGAATCTATGTGATAAAGATAACGAAACCCATTTTTATTAAAAATCTTCATCTTTTCTATATGATGACTTTCCTTATTCAGCCAAACAACAATCTTAAAGTAGGGTTTAGATTTATCACGCGGCGTCATTCCAATTACAGCCGATTTTTCCGTACTCTCATTATCTTTTAATCGATATAAAAAATCCTTATTATAAAAATCAGAAAAAATAGACGTAGGTGTTATCTGTCCTGTTTGGGGATCATAATCTGTTATCTGAACTTCATCTATGCCTTTATTATAAGTCCATAAAGTAGTTTCATTACCATAAACCGTAATTGCACCAAATTTAAATTTAAACTTCTTCCCTTTTATCCAAAGTGTGCCCTGATTGCTCTTCACAACTTTAGACTCCCGATTTTCTACCTTCATGGTAAAATCTGCCTTCATGCTATTAAAGGATGAATATTCTTCTGAAGATTTCTTCAATAGCTTTTCTGCTCGCGGATCAATTTCTCCAGCGGATGGCGTACTTTGCGCCATTGTCTGCGTATAAAATCCGGTAAAAACAAGTAGAAAACATATAATTATCTTTTTCATTCTTCTTAAAATTTGCAGTTTAAAGTCCAGATTCAAATACCCTGCCAACCCTAAATTTCATTGTTCAGTAAATCATTTAGCTCCATTTCGGTTTTAATCAAAACCTCTCTGGCTTTGCTCCCTGCGTTTGGACCAACAATCCCCGCGTCTTCCAACTGATCCATGATTCTACCTGCTCTGTTATAGCCTAACTTCATTCTTCTCTGCAACATAGAAGTGGATCCCTGCTGGGTTTGAACAATAACCTCAGCTGCTTCTTCAAATAATTTATCGCGATCCTCCCGAGAAGTACCATTCTTTCCGGCACTTCCACTATCATCTTCATATTCCGGAAGTTCAAAAGCATGTGGATAACCTTGTTGTTCGGAAATAAAGTCCACAATTTCTTCCACTTCCGGCGTATCCACAAAAGCACATTGCAATCTTGTAATATCACCATTATAAGAAATCAACATATCTCCTTTTCCTATCAGTTGATCTGCTCCTCCGGCATCTAAAATGGTACGTGAATCAACCTTAGAACTTACCTTAAAAGCAATTCTTGCCGGAAAATTTGCTTTAATAGTTCCTGTCAAAATATTAACTGAAGGACGCTGTGTGGCAATAATCAGATGAATACCCACCGCTCTGGCCAACTGTGCTAAACGTGCAATCGGCATTTCAATTTCTTTACCTGCAGTCATAATCAAATCCGCAAACTCATCCACCACCAAGACAATAAAAGGCAAATATTCATGTCCGTTTTCAGGATTCAATTTTCGATTGATAAATTTTTTATTGTACTCCTTAATATTTCTGGCACCAGCATTTTTTAATAAATCATAACGATTATCCATCTCAATACACAAAGCATTGAGTGTATTCACAACCTTTTTGATATCTGTGATAATAGCCTCATCTTCATCCGGAAGTTTAGCCAAATAATGCTTCTCAATCACCCGATAAAGGGACAACTCTACCTTTTTAGGATCCACCAAAACGAGTTTCAACTGAGAAGGATGCTTTTTGTATAAAAGAGAGACCAAAATAGCATTAATACCTACAGACTTCCCTTGTCCTGTAGCCCCTGCCATCAATAAATGCGGCATAGACGTCAGATCTACAACAAAGTTTTCATTATCAATCTTCTTACCAATAGCAATGGGTAGGTTCATAGAAGAATTTTGATATTGATCTGATTGAATAAGCGTCTTCATGGAAACCACATTCGGCTTTTCATTAGGTACTTCTATACCAATAGTACCTCTGCCGGGAATAGGTGCAATAATTCTAATTCCTAAGGCAGCCAGACTCAATGCAATATCATCTTCCAAGTTTCTAATCTTTGAAATACGAATTCCTTTGGCAGGAACAATTTCATATAGCGTGACCGTAGGACCAACCGTAGCTGATATTTTCTGTATTCCAATCTTATAATTACTAAGGGTTTCTACAATCTGTCTTTTATTTTTCTCTAATTCGCCCTGATCATGAATAATTTTGTTTCCACCATGACTTTCCAATAAACTAATTGGGGGAAAATGAAAACCTTGCAAATCTAAGGTAGGTTCATAAGTACCTGAATCCCTGACTAATTTTTCTGCTAAACTTTTCTTTTTAGCTTTTTCATCTTCTTGTGAAGGCGTAATTTCCAGCTCAACATCTTCAGCCGACCTTTCTTCTTTTTTCCTTCGCTTAGAAGATAATTCTTTCTCTTTTTCAGAAATAGAAAGTTCCATAGGGTCGTTCTTTCGAGTAGCATCAATCACAATTTCATTCCCCTCTTTATCATATTCTTTCCCTTCCTTTTCTCTGAATTTCAAGCCTAATTCTTCATTTTTCTTCCTTTCTTTTTCATCCAATTCTTTTCTAGCCTCCTTTCGCCCCAGAGATTGCGTCACCACTTCTTTCTCGCTGTCATCCTCTCCTATTGTTTCGTTATAAGATCTGGCTACTTTTTTGGCTTTTTCCTTAAGGCTGCCTCGTTTAGGAACCAAACTAAAATTATATCTCCATACTAAATAAGCAACCCCAATAACCACCCAAAGCATTACCGTCCCGATGGTCCCAATAAGCCCCATCAACCTATTGGCTATAAAATCTCCCAGACCTCCTCCCCATGGAAATTGGGTTTCAGGTAGCAATAATAAAAAAATCAATGCCAAAGCTGCACTTATATAGACAATCCCAAAAAGACAATATCTTATATTCCGCCATACATTAAAGACCCTGCGATCTGAAATAAAATTCACCCCAATAAGTGTAAAAAGATAACAAAGGAAAAAAGAGGATGCACCAATCCCGTCATAAAAAAACACATGCGCCACATAAGCTCCTAATCTGCCCAGAAGATTATCCAGATAAACATCTTTCATCAGCAATACGTCTGCGCCATATTGCATCACCAACCCCTGATCAGACTTCCAGGTGAAGATATAAGACAGAAAGGCGATAAAAGAAAAAGCAGCCAATAACAGGAAGAAAATACCTAAAACCTTGTGCGTTCTTTCATCCTTAGTGAACTCATTCACCCCTACTTTCGGTTTTTTATCTTTTTTTAACCGTGCCTGAGACCTTCTTTTTGAAGATGTTTTTATATTTTTGTTTTTTGATTTTGCCATAGTTCAATGATGCAAATATAAGCATTGCATTTATGGAATAATAAATTCTTTATAGATATTCGATTACCTTTGTCATAAAAAATTAAATCTTTTGAAGTTTAAGACGCCCCTAATCATAATCATAGCCATCCTAATTGTCGATCAGGCTTTAAAATTCTGGATAAAAACAAACTTTGTTATAGGCGAAGAGATTCACGTTATCGGGGATTGGTTTATCCTTCATTTCCTGGAAAATAAAGGAATGGCTTACGGTTTGTCATTCGGAGGAGATTTAGGAAAGGTTATTTTAACCTTATTCCGATTGGTGGCTGTTATATTTGGTTTTTATATTATCAAAAGACTGATTCAGGCCAAATATCATAAAGGGCTTATCATCTGTGCTTCAATGATTTTAGCCGGCGCCATGGGCAACCTGATAGACAGCCTTTTTTACGGATTGTTATTTTCTGCCAGCACACCTTACCATCTCGCACAATTTCTTCCGGAGGCAGGAGGATATGCAAGTTTCCTGCATGGGAAAGTAGTTGATATGTTTTATTTTCCCATTTATAAAGGGTTTTTACCGGAATGGATTCCATTCAAAGGCGGCGATTATTTCATCTTTTTTCAACCGGTCTTTAATATAGCAGACGCTTCTATCTCTGTTGGCGTGATTATCATTTTACTTTTCCAAAAGACTTTTTTCAAACATAATGGAAACAAACAAGTAGCTGATAAAAATAAAATTACAGAGGTTACTTCATCAAAAAGTTAAGATTCAAATTATTGCTTAATATTTTATTCTCTGATCAAAGGTAAAGTGGAACAACGCAACAAACCACTCTGTTTGGCAATTTCAGCATAAGGAACAGCTTCTACTGTTATTCCATTTTTTTGTAACCACCCATTTAGACGCGTAAACTTTTCTCCAGAAAGAACTACATCGGGACTTATAGAAAAGATATTGCAATTCATGTGATACATTTCCTCCTCTGTCACTTCAAAAAGGCGGTCTTCTCCATATAAATCAATAAGCCACTCTAATTCTTCGTTTTCTAAAAAACTATCCCGATGGATAATCGCATTATTATTTCCCACCGGCTGAAAACAACAATCTAAATGCAATGCATTCTTTCGGGGATTGGTATTTGACTTCCTCAGATTAAAAGATTTTACTTTTTTGTGAGGGAAAAGTGTTTGTAGAGCTTTTATAGCATATCTATTTGTACGTGCCGAAATCATATCCGAATAATCCCCTCCTCTATAAACACCTACAAAAATATAATCTCCACAAGGCATAACATCCCCTCCTTCCACATGTACTTCTTCAGGAAATTGAATAATATTTTCATCCGGTATTTTATCCAAACTCTTATGAAGAGCCGTCAATTCTCTTTCTCTTTCCGGCAGTATATTAGCTTTGATAAATTTATCTTCAATAACAAAACCAATATCTCTGGCAAATATTTGATTACATTTAGGAATAAATTCAGGTTGATACACCTTCACACCATACCTTTCCAATATCTTCTTCACAGCTTCCATTTCTTCTATCATATCCTTTTGTTTAGGATAAGTTCCGAATTTCAGATTTTCCATAGATTTAGGGTCATAAGCATCTGCTATCCTGGGAGGTTCCCCCTGACCATCAGCCCGACCCAACACCACTGCTTTCAATTGTGCAGTTTCATCATTTATGTGAAGAGACAGCATACAGTACTTTTAAATACGAGAATAAATTCCGTATAAAACTACAAAAGAATCAGCTATTTATTTAAAACCTGGTAATTTTACCCTTTTATATTACTTTAATTGAACTGTGATAGTATCACTAGTTATCAACCCCTTATGAGTAACAATTTTAGGAATAAGATGAATTTCAGATAAAGTACTGTCTATATCTTCAGGAATCTGATAATCCAGAAAGGTTGTATCACATTCCTGAATGGTAGAATAAAATGAGGAATCAAAGACCACTTTAGAAACCTTTTTAGAATCGTTGTTAACCTCTTGCCAAAGCTCAATCTGCTTTAGACTATCTTTTGATCGATATAATAATTGGAAACTTATCTGCTGTCCCGGTTTAAAATTTACATCCTGTGATTCAATTTCATCATGACTAAATGTATCAATATAATTATCATTCAAAATATTCGGATAATAATGAATTCCATTCCCAATTTCATCCTCATCGATAAAATTCTCCTTCTTTTGACAAGAAAAAACAGTCAAAAAGAAAAGACTCACCAAAAACCAACCTACATATTTATTTATTCTCATAATACAATCATTAAATCAATTCTTCCTTTTCTAAAGCATTTTTCAACTTATCCGGAATGCGCGCCGTTTTTCTTTTTTGATAATCAAAGCAAACCATACCTGTTTTAGCCTGGGCGATGATAAGTTGTTCATTATCTCGTTTACAACTCAACTCATAAAACAAATCAAACCCCACTCCCCCAATGTCGTAAGCGACCACTCCAACCGACAAAACGTCTCTGTAGAAACCTTCACTCTTATATGCAATGGCAGCATCAGCCATAATCAGTCCTGTACCAAATGCTTCCTTTTCGCTACATCCCAATGCATTCAAAAAACGCATCCTCGCTTCATGCATAATCGAAAGAACTGCATCATTACCTAAATGTCCACCATAATTAACAGCTCCAATCAAAACCGGAATTTCAGTGTAAAAAGAAGGCCTTTTAGGACAAGATATCTTTATTCTAGCCATTGACATAATCTATTTTAGGGTTTTCAGATAGGTTGTAAACTTTTTAAAAGTCTTTGCACGATGACTATACTTGCTTTTTTCTTCCATTGACATCTCGGCAAAAGTTCGATTAGAACCATCAGGGATAAAAACAGGATCATACCCAAAACCACTAACGCCAACCCTTTCTCTGGTAATTTTACCTTTGCAAACACCTTCAAACTGTGTTTCTTTTCCATCCAAAATAAAGGATATTACCGTTCTGAATTGTGCTGACCTGTCTTCAGCATCCTTTAACTTTTCTAATAACAAAGCTATATTGTCTTCCGAACTGCGTTGCGATCCGGCATAGCGAGCTGATAATACGCCCGGGGCATTCTTCAAGGCATAAACTTCCAAACCGGTATCTTCAGAGAAACAATTTTTCCCGCATTCCTTATAAATCGTTTCCGATTTTTGTCGAGCATTTGCTTCAAGGGTATCAAAAGGTTCCGGAATATCTTTTGTAAATCCTAAATCATCCAGACTAATGATATACCAATTCCCTGCTGTTAACGACCTAATTTCTTCCACTTTATGCTCATTATGAGTAGCAAAAACCAAGGTTTTCATATGTTTTATTTAAGATTAAGTAAATCTTGTAACCCCTTCCAAAACAACTTTTTACAATCTATATCTTCCTGCATTAATTGTAAACTATCGGACCATAAATAGGTGCAACGATCTATTAATTGTATGTTATTCTTCTCTAAATGATTGCCAGACCATTTTTCAAAACCGGAACCCAGTAAAATCACCTTTTCAGGATTTAACTCATGTTTAAAATAAGTAAAATCTCCATCGGGATAGGAACTCACATTAACCAATGCAATATCCTCCAAACTCCAATGACAAGCATTCAGGATATTCGTCAAAAGTGTAAATAAATCTTCAGGGAGCCAGGTATTTTTATTATTCTCTATAAAAACAGTTATATTCTTTTGATTATTACCAAGATAAGATAATGGAGGCAATTGTTCAGTCCTATTATCATCCAATTTATCCGGAATAATAGGAACTTTATATAGCTGTGCTAGAAAAAAAGGACTGATTGATATATTTTTTAAACTCATTTAGGAGCTACTTTATAGATTTTAGGTACTTTTATTTATAAAAATTCCGTTTCTTTGCAATAATAAGAAAAAATAATACTTCCTACATAAAAATTTCACTTATCATGTCCTCAGATTCATCAGAACAAAGAAACGCTATATCCCTAAAAAGAGGAAAAGAAAAATGGCCGGTTAAAAAAACAGAAAACAGCCGATTAGCCGAAGTGGATTTTGATCATTTAAACTTTGGGAAAGTCTTTTCTGACCACATGTTTGTTGCGAAATATGCCAATGGTGCATGGCGGGAAGTTGGGATAGAACCTTATGCAAACCTTTCACTCAGTCCCGCAACTTCTGCCCTACATTACGGTCAGAGCATATTTGAAGGGATGAAAGCTTACAGGGATATCAATGGCAGAATTAGCCTTTATCGTCCCGAGATGAACTTCGAGCGCATAAATAAATCAGCAAAACGGATGGCCATGCCTGCTATTCCTTACGAACTTTTTATGGATGGAATTTGGGAGCTTGTTCAATTAGACAAGGACTGGATTCCGAATAAAGAAGGTAGTTCTTTATATATTCGCCCCTTTCTCTTTGCAACAGATCCTTTTATTGGAGTAAGTCCCGGCACAGAATACACATTTCTTATTATTACTTCTCCAAGCGGAGCTTATTATAGCAAGCCATTAGACTTATTAGTGGCAGATTATTATGTAAGAGCTGCAGAAGGTGGCGTAGGGGAAGCCAAAGCAGCTATAAATTATGCGGCCAGCCTTTATCCAGCAGAAGAAGCATTATCCAGAGGTTTTGATCAAATTCTTTGGACTGACGCTAAGGAACACAAATATTTTCAGGAATGCGGCACCATGAATATGTGGGTGGTTATTGATGGCGTTGCCATTACTCCTTCTTTAGAAAAACATACCGTACTTCCCGGAGTAACCAGAGAAAGCATTATTGAGATACTAAGAGACAGAAATATCCCGGTGGAAGAAAGAGATATTTCTATTGATGAAGTTATTCAGGCAGAAAAGGATGGAAAACTAGATGAACTTTTTGGTTCCGGCACTGCAGCAAACATTATCTACGTAAATTCGTTACAGTATAAAGGTCTAAAGATAGAACCCAAACCAAGTAATCAATGGAAAATTGCGCCTTCTCTACTCAAAGAATTGAATGATATACACTATGGTCGCATAGAAGATACCAGAAACTGGATGTGGAGAGGCTACTAATTCAAAAAAAAGTTTGATTTGCCATGAAGACATTTGATATTCCAATTATATACAGAAGTCCTTTAATAGACGCTATAAAAAAACAGCGAACCGGTGAAGATAAAAGGAAAAAGGATTTTCGACCCACTGAACTCGACTTTGGACCTATACAAATTAATTTAGCAAGACATTTTGGATTTTGTTATGGGGTTCAGAACGCTATAGAGATTGCCTTTAAAACACTTGATGAACATCCTGATAAAAGGATTTTTCTGTTGAGTGAAATGATTCACAATCCACATGTCAATAGTAATCTGAGAGAACGTGGTGTACAGTTTATCATGAACAATCATGGCAAGCAGCTTATTCCCTGGGAAGAAATCAGTGAAGACGATATCGTTATTGTTCCAGCTTTTGGGACTACCCTCGAGGTGGAAGATAAACTAAAAGAAATTGGCGTACAATCCGACCAATTTAATACCACCTGCCCATTTGTAAAAAGAGTTTGGAATAAAGCATCTTCCATAGGAGAAGATATTTATACCATCATCATACATGGTCGTCCGAAGCATGAAGAAACCCGGGCCACCTT
>DATGTY010000328.1:0-5038 GCA_035301605.1 Chitinophagaceae bacterium
TTTTACCGGAACCTCCTTTACACTGATATTGACCGGCTTGGCTTTTTCCAGATATTCATCTTTATAAAAAAATTGATAACCCGTTTGATTTCTAATTTTTTTAAAAATGGTGCTTAAAGGAAGATTCTTACCCTTTAATGTCACACTTTGGGCTTCTGAAGACATGGCTGTAGCCTGTAATCCGGTAGCTATAAGTATAATAAAGACAAGTTTCATAATCAACAAACTTTTTAGAGAAAAAGAACCAAGCGAATGTTCTTTTTTTTCTATAGCCTTAAAATGTTTAACTTTGTACAACCTGTACACCCCACAGGAAGGTTTGAGTTTTTTCATATTTAATCATTTTTACTGATGATAGAATAACCATAAAGAGAATTCTCATTCCGTC
This sequence comes from Chitinophagaceae bacterium, assembly GCA_035301605.1. Lineage (GTDB taxonomy): Bacteria > Bacteroidota > Bacteroidia > Chitinophagales > Chitinophagaceae > FW021-bin31. Next base: position 389 of record DATGTY010000328.1, read on the forward strand.
TACTACTTTGTAGTATTCGCCGTCTCGGCTCTACCCGAGACGGTTTTTTTTATTTTTCCTAAAAAAATCAAGGTATTGTAAAGTCTTATCGCATAGTCTAAATTTTCAATTTTTAAATTTCTATATTTAATGTCTAATTCCTAATCTCTAATTCCTCATTAACCCACAACAATATTCCGTCCTTTTATTTCAAAGTGAATGCCACTCAATTCCAATACTTTCAATACCTGGGATAGGTTTGTGTTACGACTGATAACTCCCGTATAATGACCGGAAGGAACCCCATTTTTATAAACAACCTTTACATTATACCATCTGGAAATTCGTCGCATGATATAATCCATGTTATCTCCATCGAAGTAAAAGACGCCATTTTTCCAGGCAACAACCTCTTCAATGTTAGCTTCTGATACTTTTATATTCTTAGCATTTCTATCCATACCTGCTTGCTGTCCCGGTTCTAAGACAACACTTTTACCTTTCCGAGCTACTTTTATAGCCCCTTCTATTAAAGTGGTTTTTACGGTAGCATTATTTTTATAGGTATTCATATTAAAATGAGTACCTAAGACAACTACTTTCACTTCATTGGCTATCACTTTAAACGGCTTATTTTTATTTTGATTAATTTCAAAATAAGCTTCTCCTGTTAACTGAACAGTTCGATTTTTTCCATTAAAAGTAGCAGGAAATTTTAAAGAAGATGCTGCATTAAGCCAGACCTTACTTCCATCTGGCAAAGTCACTTGATATTGTCCGCCCCGGGGAGTACGTAAGGTATTATATTGAATCTCTTTTCTATCATTCGAAGGACTTACTTCCTTATTATAAGCAAGTTGTCCATTTTTTATTTTTACAATACTGGTTTTACCCTGCTTTGCTATGGTGCCCATCTTCTTATTATTCAAATGAATGACGGATCCATTCGCTAACATTAGTGTAGCTTTATTCTTCCCTGGCAATACATCGTTTTTTAACTTTTCAACATGCTTAGTTAATTCCGGCTGTGGCTTTTTATTAATATATAGGAAGTAACCGGTTGATAGCAATACCAAGAGAACTGCAGCCACTGCTATTGCACGTTTAAAGAACACTCTTTTCTTTTGAATAGACCGTTTTTCTGAACCTTCTTTCAAAATATGTTGAAGTATTGCTTCACTTTCTTCTTTCGAAAAAATATCCTCCTCGCCATAAGAGGTTATCCATGCTTTACGTAATAATTCTTTCACCTGAGCGGTATTCTTCTCCTGCAAAATCCAATTTACTAATTCACTTTGCTCCTCAGAGGTTGCAATGCCATTAAAATAACACTGAAATAAATAAGCTATTCTTTCTGCCTCTTTTGACATATATTTAATTTACCCTTAAATGAAAAAGTGATTTAAAGCACCTACACATATAAAGACAAAATGAAAACATAAAAGGGGCTATGCAGGCCAAAGTTTTTTAATAATTCCTGAAAATTTGACTTCATTAGAGCATTTTCCTAAGAAAGTAGGATAAAATGAAAAAGATCAGTAGCAAGTCTTTATGAGATTTAGCATAACTTGTAATGGCACGAGTAGCATGTTGCAAATATTTTTTTACCGTTTCATGAGAAATATTCATTTTCTGGGCTATCTCTTTATATTTCAATCTCTGCCTACGACTTAAAATATATACTTTTCTTTGTTGAGGGGGTAATTGTTCAACAGCTTGATCTAAAATAGAATAACAATTCTGCTTTAAACTATCTTTTGTCTCTCTGTTATTTTGTAAACTTAATGTCTTTTTAAACTCGGCTTCTTTTTTCTTTGTCGTAGCTACTTTACGCAAGCAATTAAAAGCATGGTTTTTTGACATTACAAAAAGATAAGAGTCAAATTTTTTCACTTCCAATAGCTTTTCCCTTTTCTTCCATATCTTCAAAAAAACATCCTGAACAACTTCTTCCGCCATTGTTTTTGAACCTGTAATCCTATAAACATATGCACCTAAACGTTGATGATAGGCATAAAAGATTACTGAGAAGGATTTTTCGTTTCCTTCCGCAACTTGTTTTAGTAATTTTTTTTCATAAGTAGGGTCGATTTTTCCCATAAGAATATTTTGCTTTAAAATATAAAGATATGTTTTCTTCTTAATATTTTCAAAATTGAAATTTATTTTTGAATTATTTGAAGTTTCTAACCCTTTATTATTTATCGTACATTTATGGCTTCATTAAAGAAAAAAAATGAAGAAAATACTTGGTCATCTCTATGCTTTCTGGCTATTAATTTGTTTTGCATTGACTTTAATTTTAGTAGCCATTCCAACAGCTATTTGTCAATACACCATGAAAAATGAAGTAAAAAAGACGGCAGCTATTCTTCGTTGGTATCGGATATGGATGAAGATTTTAATGACTTTAGTTTTTTGCAGAATAACAGTAAAGGGCAGAGCGTATTTTCAGAAAGAGCAGAATTATATTGTCACGGTAAATCACAATGCTCTTTTTGATATTCTCGTATCTACCCCTAGTGTTCCGTTTGCGAGTAAAACTCTGGCTAAAGCAGAGTTAGCTAAGATTCCTATCTTTGGATTGGTTTATCGCAGCGGATCTATCTTAGTGGATCGAAAAAGTGCTAAGAGTAGGGCAAACAGTATGAAAGAGATGAAAAACACCTTGAATCAGGGTATGCATCTTATTTTATATCCTGAGGGCACTCGAAACAAAACATCTGCCCCATTGAAATCTTTTCATGATGGTGCTTTTAGTATGGCCATAGCACATCAGAAACCCATTATTCCTGCACTCTTATTTAATACAAGAAAAATACTTCCTCCAGGAAAGAAGTTTTTTGCAGTACCACATACTGTAGAAATGCACTTTCTCCCCCCTATCCCTGTAGAAGGATTGACGTCCAAAGATGTTCCAAAATTAAAAGAAAAAGTATTTAAGTTGATGACGTTATATTACAAAAAAACAATGTAAATATAAAAAGTTAGAAACTTAAAACAAACAATTGGCATTAATCAACTAATTTTCAACTACTAACAATTCATCGTTTTCGACCGCCAAAGACGTCATAGAATTGTCGATTTCTAGATATTTTAAGATCATGTAACAATGCAGATGTCGGGCTTAACGTAATACTAAATGATTTATAGAAACCCATTGGAACAATACTTATATTCATACGCCAGCAATGCAAATCTCTGGTTAGATTAATCGTCGTATAAGTCAATTTCTTGTGAATAAAATCGAAACCACTGCTCAAGCTCACTTTCCATTTTGGGGTAAGATTAAAACTACCGCTAAACCGTAGAGATTGTGCATAAATCGTGGTATCTCTTTTATAATCAGGTGTTCTAGTTTTCCTGAAATTTAAACTATAAGAAAGATTCACAGACCAGGGGATATCAAAATCTACATAATCAGCCGGATTTTCCCTCCTACGCAACATTTCTTCCTGAGTATTATCTAATGGATTGTTATTTAATGGATTATCATCTTCAACATTTTCTTTTTCTGCCTTTTTTTCTCCTTGCTTTGATTTAAAATTTGTACTCAGACTAACAGAACCATTTCTAATTTGTCCAATGCTAAAATCTCCCTGTTCCCAAACATATTTATCAATTCTTCTTCCATATTGATTATGAACATAGGGGTCAATGGTCGCTCTAGCCGAGATATTCATTTTCTTAAATAGGGTTGTTCTTGCATGAAGGGAAAAATTGGATAAATTAAAGGAATCTGCAACCAGGTTATATGAGCCGGAGACCCCAAACCCTTCCAGTAATTTCACCTTCTTCATTCCTCCATTTGCAGTATCTTTATCGCTATGGACTTTCATTTCCAAGCTATTTTCTAAGCTAAAGGAAACGCCGCCATAACGACCTTCAGAGAAGGGACCATTTCCAATATTATCAAAATAAGAAAAACGTTGCATAGGCACATGTGCTCCGGTATCTACTCTGACAGAGTAATAATATTGTTTATTCATATCCGGTTTGTAGCTTAAGCTAATACTGGGACGCATTACATGACGAATAGCCTGAATTTTAGCATCTTTATTTTTCTTATTAAACTTGAACATTCCATATACTGTAGAGCCTAAGGAAACTCCGGTAGTCACTTCTCTGGCAGTATAAAATCCATGTTGTAAAGTGGTATCCAGTCTATTCTTATCAGGATTAAAGGATACAATTCGTTTTTTCAAATACCAACGTTCTGTATAACTTACACTGGGAGAAATATGTAAAAAATTAAATGCAGGCAACGACAGAGAAATAGGAACACGATGTTGAATTCCGGTTTTAAACTTATTAAAAAAGTCAGGGCCCAGAAAATCTTTCTCTTTTACACTTACGGAATTACGCATACTTAAAGAGTATCCAATCCCTATTTTTTGATACCATTTAGGTGTGCCCACAAAGTCTTGTGGCTGGAAAGGGTAAATTGTACTCATATTGAAAGACAAGGAAGGTAACGTCAGGTTAATTCTCTTTGTACTGGTATTCTGACTATGATTGGCATTTAGTGTCAAATTAAAGGGAGATCCTTTCCAACGTTTGGAGAAAGAAATAGAAGAACTGAGAATGTTATTCAATCTTTCATTGGCATCTCTAATATTATATCTTGTATATGAAGAAGTTCCCGCATTCACACTGGCCGAAAAAGAGACA
>DATGTY010000329.1:0-14229 GCA_035301605.1 Chitinophagaceae bacterium
CCTTTTGAAAATAGGGATCCGCGCTTAGATTTGTATTGTGTTAGGCCACATTCCCGATTTATGGGTTATCAGTTTGAACCTAATAAATCTTTTTCTACTGTTGCTAACTATTGGCCGGTTATTGAGGGGTCGGCTCAAAGCCCGAGCCAAATTACAAATACAGATGCGACCAATGCGTATAGATCGTTTAGTGGTTACTTATGGAGAAAACATGTAGATATTGCAGATTATCCTTCAACCTCAGTAAGTGGGGTTTCGGAGCTAGGGGTAGGGATTTTTCGTTTTGCAGAGCTTCTTTTGCTTTATGCGGAGGCTAAAATAGAAAATAATGATATTGATGAAAGCGTATATGAAGCTATTAATAAAGTAAGGAACAGGGCGCATATGCCCTCTTTGGAAGGAGGGTTAAGCCAGAATGAATTGAGAGCGGCTTTGAGGTATGAAAGGAAAATTGAATTAGCGAATGATGGATTAAGATGGTTTGATTTACGTAGATGGGGGATTGCTAAAGAGGTGATGAATGGTTATTTATATTTAAATCGCGCAGGAAATAATTGGAGTGCCGATGTAATAGTAAAAATTGACGAAAATTCTACTCCGATTTACAATGAAGAGAAAGCTAAAGACTTTTTTACAACTCAAGAAGTTGTGTACCAGGAAGGAAAAGATGAATATTGGCCTGTTCCTTTTTCGGAAATGAATGCAAATCCAAATTTAGAGCAAAATCCCGGGTATTAACTTTTCTTATAAATCCAAAAAATAACAATAATTTGTTATTGATATTAAAGAATAACTAAAATGTATCAGGATTATGTAGATAACTTCAAGGAAATCAAAGCAAGTAGTAAGTAATGAGAACAAATTTATTGCCGCCGAAACGCAGAAGATGGTTTATAGTAGCTGTTATTTTTATTGCTATTGTTTTTAATTACTTTGACAGACAGATTGTTTCGATTTTAAAACCTATTTTGAAAGAAGAGTTTCAAATAGATGACAGCGGCTATGCAATTCTAATCAACATTTTTACCGTATTTTATGCTTTAATGTATCCTGTATCAGGATGGCTTGTAGATAAGTATGGTGCAAAAAAAGTTATGTTTTTTGGAGTGATAGGTTGGTCCCTGTCTTCTATTGGTGGAGGGATATCCAAAACTTTTGGACAATTCACCTTTTTTAGAGCTTTATTAGGAGCATCTGAGCCCACTAACTTTCCAGCGCAGTTAAAAGTGATTACTACGTGGTTTTCCGGTAAACTCAGGGCAACAGCGAACAGCTTATGTGTAGCAGGCAGTTCGGTAGGAGCTATTATTGCTCCTCCATTAACGGTTTGGTTGGCTACAAAATATAATTGGCATACTGTTTTCATTGCTGCAGGAGTAGTGGGGTTAATCATAGCTCTGTTATGGATAGTGATTTATAGAGATCCTCCGAAGGAAATTTTGGAAGAAGTAAAGAATACGGATGATACCTCAGCATTGGAACATGCATTTTCATGGAAAGAGCTATGGGGAAGGAAGAGTTTATGGGGGATTGTATTAATTCGTTTTGTGAGCGATCCAGTCTGGTACTTTTGTTTGTTTTGGTTGCCTGGATATTTGCAAGAGGAATCTGGGCTTACTTTAGCTCAAATTGGTCTTTTTGGATGGATTCCTTTTTTGGTAGCAGATGTTGGAGCAATATCGACTTCTGCGTGGTCGGATCATATGGTTCGGAGAGGGAAAAAACCTTTAAAAGCAAGAAAAAAAATGTTGTCTCTAGTAGCTATTGTGTCTCCTTTATGCGTGTTGACACCTTATTTACCCGGAGCGTTCGAAACCTTGGCCATTTTTAGCATAATTGCTATTGCGAGTTTAAGCTGGTTGCATACTATGAGTGTGGTTATTGCTGAAGCATTTCCAGTAAAGAATGTATCTAGTGTCTTAGGAATTGCTGCAGGATTTGGAGCAATTGGAGCTGTTATATTTAATTACTTTGTCGGGCAGCTTATGGGAACTATAGGGGCAGAATATATATTTATATCTATGGCATTTTTACACCCGATTGCTGTGCTTGTTTTGTGGACCATGGTACGAAAAGAGATACCTAAATCATGAGGAATAGTAAAGAAATTAATTCAGAAAATATGAATACAGAGAAAAAAATAATTGAAAATGAAAAATCTTTATCCATTCGTAAAGATGTAGATGTGTTAGTTGTAGGAGGCGGCCCCTCAGGGATAATGGCAGCACAGGCTGCTGCAGAAGATGGCTTAAAAGTATTGCTTATAGAAAGCCGGAGTATTTTGGGAGGGAATATGACGATTGGGTTGCCCGTATTGGGGTTTTTGGGACAAAAGAAGAATCAAATTATAAAAGGTTTACCTGATAAATGGATTAAAAGGTTACGTGCAAAAAATGCTGCCAGTGAACACAGGCCATGCCCCTTACATATGGGAATTACTTTGGTAGAACCGGAAGCTGTGAAAACTGAGGCTTTAGCTATGATGGTAGAGAGTGGAGTGGAAGTAATGCTCTATACTTACTGTGTAGATGTAGTAATGGAAGGTAAGGAGATTAAAGGCGTGATTATAGAAACTAAAACAGGAAGGGAAGTTATTCTAGCAAAGACTATTATAGATTGTAGTGGAGATGCAGACGTCGCGTTCAGAGCTGGTGTACCCTGTGAGCAAGGAAATGAAAAAGGAGGGGTTCAACCCCCCACTTTAATGTTTTGTATGGGAGGGGTAGATACGGAAAAATTGAGATTAAGCATTGCAGAAGAACCCCGAACTTACTTAACTGACTTCATTCCCTCGGAATACTTTGGGCAAAATAATCAGTTTATTGTTGTGGGCTTGCGCTCCCTGATGGCAAAAGGTCGTGCAGAAGGGCTTAACTTGCCTACGGAAAGAACGATAGTGATAACAGGGCTCCGACAGGGAGAAGCCTGGATCAATATGTCAGCAGTGTCAGGTGTAAACGGTGTGGATCCCGAGAGTTTGACATATGGAGAAATCAAAGGCAGAGAACAAGTAGAAGATATTCAGAAATATTTGATTAAATACGTTCCGGGATTTGAAGCAGCTTATTTTACAAAGATGGCTCCTTTCTTAGGTATCAGGGAAACACGGAGAATAGTAGGGGAATATGTAATGACAGGCGAAGATATATTAGAATGCCGACGTTTTGATGATGCTATCGCAGTAGCCAGTTATCCTTTAGATATACATCATCCGGAAGGTGGAGGATGTACTTTAGAATGGTGTGGTGATTGTTATGACATTCCATATCGCTCACTTCTTCCCCTAGATATTGAAAATCTTATTGTGGCTGGACGATGTATTTCAACAACACATGAAGCCATGTCTTCTACTCGGGTGATGGCAACATGTATGGCGATAGGTGAAGCTGCAGGAAGAGCCGCTAAGATGGCGGTAAAACAAAATATCAAACCCCGAAATATTAGAGTCGAAAAATTACAAAAGGAACTTTTAAATAGGGGAGCCTATTTAAATGAACATATAGTAACTGCTGGCTAAACCTTAGATATATGGATACAAGGAGAGATTTTTTAAAAAAATCAATTTTACTATCTGCAGCAACAGGTATATCTTCGATTCTGCCCACCTCTATTCAAAGAGCTTTGGCTATAGATCCTGAGAATGGAAGTACTTATTTGGACGCAGAACATATCGTAATTTTAATGCAAGAGAACCGCTCTTTTGATCACTGTTTTGGCACATTGAAAGGTGTAAGAGGGTTTAACGATCCGCGAGCAGTAAACTTGCCAAACGGTTTGCCTATATGGTTACAATCCTTCAAAAGTGGCAATACTGTTGCTCCTTTTAGACTAAATATAAAAGATACAAAAGCTACTTGGATGGGCTCGTTGCCACACAGTAGAGCAAGTCAAGTAGATGCTTGGAATGGGGGGCGGAATGACCGATGGTTAGAAGCGAAACGTTCTGGTAATAAGGAATATGTGAATATGCCGCTGACAATGGGGTACTATAATCGAGAAGATTTGCCTTTTGATTATGCCTTAGCTGACGCTTTTACTGTTTGCGATCATAACTTTTGTTCCTTAATGGGACCTACTACACCTAATCGCTCCTATTTTTGGACAGGTACTATTCAGGAAAAAGAAAACGGATGGCTACGGCCCAATATTACGAATAGAAATTTTGCTTTTGGGCGTTTGAAATGGGAAACTTTCCCTGAATTATTGCAGAAAAATAATATTGATTGGAAATTCTATCAAAATGATTTATATGCCGGAGCAATGATGACTCAAGAAGAGAGAGATTGGTTGTTAAATTTTGGTTGCAACATTCTCGAGTTTTGGAAAGCTTTTAATATAAAATTTTCCTCACGCTTTATCGATACTATTCAAGAACAAATTAATTACTTACAATATGAGATAACTTACGTTCTGAGTAGAGAGAAAAAAATAAACCAAGAAGTGAGAGATGAAATAGTCAGGAAAAAAGAGAAAATTAAGAATTTGAAAGAAAAGCTTGATCAGTGGAATCAAGAGAACTTTGATAAGCTATCTGATTATGAAAAGGAACTTTTTCATAGAGCTTTTATTACGAATAAAGGAGATAAGGATTATCGTTCCTTAACTAATTTTAAATATGATGATAATGGAGAGGAACGTGAAGTAACGATCCCAAAGGGAGACATCCTTTATCAGTTTAGAAAAGATGTAGAAGAAGGTAAGCTCGGCACTATAAATTGGTTGGCCAGTCCGAAGTATTTTTCTAATCATCCAACAGTCCCTTGGTATGGTACGTGGTACACTTCCGAAATTATTAATATTTTGACAAAAAACCCTGAAGTTTGGAAAAAGACAATCTTCATACAAACATATGATGAAAACGATGGGTATTTTGACCACATACCTCCATTCACAGTATATGATCCAAAAGTATCGGATACAGGAAAAGTGTCAAAAGGTATTGACGTGGAAGAAGAGTGGATTAGAAAAGCAAATGAAATGCGGGGAGGCACTTCGGAGAAAGCATCTCGTGAAGCTCCTATAGGTTTGGGATTTAGGGTTCCCATGATTGTCGCGTCCCCATGGAGCCGAGGTGGAAAAGTGTGTTCCGAAATTTTTGACCATACTTCCACCTTACAGTTTCTAGAACATTTCGTCAATAAAAAATTCGATAAAAAAATACATATAGAACATATCAGCAATTGGCGACGCACGATTTGCGGTGATCTCACATCTGTATTTACGCCTTTCGATGAATCTGAAGATAAGCTGCCCGAACAAAAGAAAGAAGCTGTCGTAAAGAAAATTTATAACGCAAAGTTTAAGCAACTTCCAAATGCATATCGAAAAATGACTTTGGACGAAGCAATATCTTTGGCTCCCCACTTAAAAGATTCAACATTAATGCCTAAGCAAGAAAAAGGTACAAAAACGGCGTGTGCGCTGCCTTATGAATTATATGCTGATGGGAACTTAAATAAAAACAAAAAGAACTTTGAAATAAAAATGAAAGCCGGGAATCAGGTTTTCGGTTCATCGTCATCAGGATCACCATTCACAGTATATATGCCAGGGAAATACCCAGAAAACTATGAGGGCTCTATTGATAAACGTTTTAATCGTCAATATGCGGTTGTTGCCGGAGATGAATTGAGTGATGATTGGCAATTAAATTCATTTGAAGAAGGTAAATATTTTTTAAAAATGTTTGGTCCGAACGGTTTTTATAGAGAGTTCAAGGGAAGTTTGGATGATCCGGAACTTCGGATTACCTGTAGTTATGAAGTAGAAAAGCAAAATACGAAAAGATTGACCGGCAATATCCTTATAAATGTTGAAAATCACAGTGATCGTGAACGAAGTCTCGTCATAGAAGATCACGGGTACGATAAAAAGAACAACCAAGAAATTAAAATTAGATCTGGCGAGAAAAAAATCACGCGAGTGAGAATTAATTGTCCGTCAGATTGGTATGACTTCAGTATCAGAGTTAAAAGTAACTCGTTTTTTCTGAAAAGATTTGCAGGCAAAGTAGAGACGGGGGAATTAGGAACTACAGATCCGGTAATGGGAGGTGTTTAGATTCGGATATAATAGAAGGGGGCAATAAATCTTACTCTCAAATTTTATAATTGAAAAGAGGAAAACAAATGTTTTTGAATAGGGTGAAAATTATTTTGTCTGTTAATTAGTAGCAAAGTCTCACTTTTGTGAGGCTTGTTTTTTTAATTAAATATTGTGTTTTCATATTTTTTATTGAAGTTGTATTATTAAAAATAAATTTACTTAAATGCTACTTTACATTTGTTATTGTGTTTATTTATATTACATTTGTGTTTAATAATATTTAATTTAAACTATTTGTACAGGAATAGATAACAGATATGAAACCAAAAATAATTATGTGTAAACCATGAGACTAATTAAAACAACGATTAAAAAAAGTACCCTTATTACTCTTTTAGTAATGTTTGGATGTAGTTTTGTAGTCGCACAAACTAATGAAAACATTAAAGGCCGTGTGCTCAGCCAATCGGATGAACCCATACCGGGAGTAACCATTATTAATGAAAATGAACCTTCAGCCCAAACTCAGACTGATGAAAAGGGAGAGTTTGCTATTTATGCAAACAAGGGAGATGTTATTGGTTTTCGAGCAGTTGGTTATATGGAAAACTCACTTGTGTATGAAGGACAATCGTTTTTGAATGTCCGGTTAGAAATTTCGGAAAGCTCTCTTGATGAGGTTGTTGTTGTAGGTTATGGTACTCAGAGAAGAAAAGATTTAGTGGGTTCTGTTGAGCAAATTGGAGGTGAACAGCTACAAAATCGAGCGAATATGAACATTGCTCGAGCTTTACAGGGAACCATGCCAGGCTTAAATATTACAATGCGAGATGGGAAGCCGTCACGGGGTGCAGGCTTGAATCTACGAGGGACAAGTAGTATCGGAGCCGGGGGAAGTGCTTTGATCTTAATTGATGGTGTAGAAGGTGATTTGACCACTGTGAACCCAGATGATGTGGAAAGCGTTTCTGTTTTAAAAGATGCTTCTTCAGCTGCTATATACGGTGCTCGAGGTGCTTTTGGAGTAGTATTGATTACTACAAAAAGTGCTAAGGAAGGGAAGCCACGTATTACTTATAATGGAGGAATATCCTCTAATTCACGTATAGTCAAGATGGAAGATAATATCATAAGTAATGGTTTGGAATGGACTGATGCGTTTTATCGGGCTTGGGTAGAAGGTATGGATAATGGCACAACGCCAGCAGGAATAAATAATGTATTTAAATATTCTACTGATTGGTATAATGAGCTACAAAGGAGAAATTCCGATCCTACTTTTGAAAAAATGAGAACGAATGATGACGGAGAATATGAATACTTCGGAAATACCAATTGGTTTGACGTGATTTATAAAGATTATAATTTGTCACAAGAACATAGTCTTAGTGTGAGTGGTGGTAATGAGAGGGCAAAATATTTTGTTTCTGGAAGATATTTTAATCAAGACGGTATATATAATGCGGGTAATGAGAAGTATGACCAATACAATGCTAGAGCTAAAGGAGAAGTGAAAATCATTGATAACCTTGTTTTAACCAATAGTACTGACTTTATCAGGAGGAACATCCATCAGCCGATGGTGATGTACGATAGACAGTTGCTTCCTCGTATGTTAGAACATCAGGGCTACCCAATGACTTTAGAAAAGAATTTAGACGGAACCTGGACAGAAGCAGCTGTGTATACCGGATGGGCAGGTTTTGTGGAAGGAACTTCTTATCAACATAATAATAAATTTGATTTACGGAATACAACAGCTCTTACCTATAAAACTTTGGATGAACAGCTAATTTTTAATGGAGATTTTACTTATTTATACAATAACTCAGATCGTACACGTGTGGAAAATATGTATGATTTTTACACAGGACCGAACACACGTAAAAGTAGACAGACTTTTAGTTCATTAGAGTATGAGGACTATAATAATAAATACCTTTCTTCTAATATCACTGTCAATTATATTCCGAAAAATCTAGGCCCAGATCATTCTTTAAATATTTTATTAGGATGGAATACAGAAGAAAAGTTAAAAAGAAATTACAGAACTTATAGAAGGGGTTTGCTCTATCCTGAAAAACCGAGTTTCGCATTAATGGATGGTGATTATTACGTTTTGAATCAAACTGGTAATGAATGGGCATATGCAGGAGCATTATTCAGAGTGAATTATAACTTTTTAGATCGGTACTTATTTGAAGTAAGCGGTAGATACGATGGATCTTCAAAATTCCCTTTGAACCAACAATGGGGATTCTTTCCTTCAGGTTCTTTTGGCTGGAGAGTGTCTGAAGAGAGCTTCGCCCAAGATTTAACGTGGGTAAATGATTTGAAGTTACGGGCTTCTATAGGAAGTTTAGGTAATGGAAATGTTGATCCGTTTTTATACTTACCAACAATGGATATTAAAAGAAGTTCTCTCATTATTGATGATGGATTGCAGACCTATACTTATGCGCCTGCTAACATCCCCAGTAGTTTGACATGGGAAAGAGCGACTACCTATAATATAGGTTTGGATTTCACTTTCTTAGATAATAAAATGTCTTTTATTGGAGATTATTTCCATAGATACACCTCCGATATGTTTACCGTCGGCCCAGAAGTTCCTCATGTTTTTGGAGCAGATATTCCTAAGGGAAATTATGCTGATTTAAAAACGAAGGGTTGGGAGCTTTCTTTACAATGGAGGGATCAATTTGAGTTGGGTTCAAGCCCATTGAATTATTCTATTAGAGGAATGGTGTGGGACAGCAGAACTTGGATTACTAAGTATAATAATGAAAGTAAATCCTTGTCCACTCACTATGTGGGGAAAGAAATGGGAGAAATTTGGGGGTATAAAGTAGAAGGGCTTTTTAAAGATCAGGAAGAGATTGATCAGCACCATGTGGATCAGTCCAGGATTGTAGTATCAAGTTCTAATGTTTTAAAACCAGGGGATTTAAAGTTTAAAGACTTGGATGGGAATAATGAGATTAATAATGGGGACAACACTCTGGAGAATCCTGGAGATAGAGCAATTATAGGTAATAGTACTCCGAGAATGTTATTTGGGTTGAACGCGGATTTTGATTGGAAAGGATTTTCTTTGGGAGTTGTTTTACAAGGCGTTGGGCAACGTGATTGGTATCCGGCAAAAGAATCCGGTTATTTTTGGGGGCAATATAACCGTCCTTATGGTTATTATTTAAAACACCATACTGGTAACAATGTTTGGACGGAAGAAAACCCTAATCCAGAAGCTTACTGGCCAAGATATCGAGGATATCTTGCATTAAATGCGAATAGGAGCATGACTGTCACCAACGATAGGTTTTTGCAAAACGCTGCATATATTAGATTGAAAAATTTACAGTTTGGATACACCATTAATAATAGAATAACCTCGAAATGGGGAGTGGAAAGACTTCGGATTTACTTGTCGGGTGAAAACATTTATACTTGGTCTCCTATGTTTAAAATAACAAAAAACTTCGATCCGGAAGTTATTCATGCAGGAGATACTGATTTTAGATCATCTTCTGGAACTGATGGTGATGGATATGGTTATCCCATGCAAAGAACCTTTACTTTAGGTGTTAATTTAACTTTTTAAAAGAAATTGTGGCTATGAAGAAAATAATTTTATATACAGTATTCTTTAGTGTGATCTTAACTTCTTGTGAAAAGTTTTTAGATAGAGATCCGGAAAACGAAATCGGATCGACTGAATTTATGACTTCCGAAAATGATTTGAATTTATATGCTAATGGCTTTATTCAAAGATTAATGCCGAGTTTTGAAAACCTTGCTTGGGGTGATCAATATAGCGATATAGCTACACGTTCATCTACAGATTTCCTAATTGGAGATAATTGGTCTGCTGATTTACAAGGAGGATGGTCTATTTCAAAATGGGGTGAATTAAGAGATATAAATTGGTATTTAGATAATCTTGCTAAGGCTGAAAATAATGTGCCCGAAGATGTCTACAATCATTATTATGGAGTAGGACATTTTTGGAGAGCATTCTTTTATTTTGATATGGTCAAAACTTTTGGCGAGGTTCCCTGGTACGAACATGAACTACAGGTTGATGAAGGAGAGCTGCTTCATAAAGACAGGGATTCGCGTTCATTCGTTGTTGACAAAATAATGGAAGATTTAGATGAAGCGATAAATAACCTTTCTACTAGCTCTACATATGTCACCTCGGGAACTGTTATCAATAAATGGACTGCTTTAGCTTTAAAATCAAGAATTGCGTTATTTGAAGGAACATATCGTAAATATCATGATGAACTAAATCTCCAAAGTTCTGTGGAAGATCTGTTAAGAAGCGCTATTTCAGCTTCAGAAGAGGTAATGAATTACGGGCCTTATAGTCTAATAGATAATAATTCTAATAAGGAAGCCCAATATCGTAGTTTATTTACGAGTGAGGGATTACAAACTCAAGAAGTGATTTTAGGGCTAGATTTTAAAACGGACGTGCGTATGCATAATATGACATGGAAGTTTTTTTCTGCGACCTATGGTAATAATTGGTCTCTGACACAAGATTTTGTCAACCATTATTTAATGCGCGATGGATCTAGATTTACAGATCAGGAACATTATGTTACTAAAACCTACCAAGAGAATTTTGACAATAGGGATTATCGTTTAGCTCAAACTGTGATTTCTCCTGAGTATGAGAGGAAAATTCAAGGAACAGTCAAGAAAGATCCACCGAATTTTTCAATTACACTTACGGGATATCAGCCTATTAAGTGGGCTTTAGATGATGATGTCCATGTTGGCATTACAACAGCAAATAACTCAGTACCCATGTTTAGGTATGCTGAAATACTTTTAAACTATGCAGAAGCTAAAGCTGAATTAGGAGAGTTGGATGGGACTTCATGGGATAAGAGTATTAAGTTATTGAGAGAAAGAGCCGGTGTTGATGGAAGTATCCCCGTTGATTATGATACTTATCTTGCTGAGTATTATATGAACCAAACCAATGATAAGTGGGTTTTAGAAGTTCGACGGGAAAGAGCTGTTGAAATGGCAATGGAAAGTGTAAGATATGATGATTTAATGCGTTGGAAATTAGGGGAAATTATTGAACGGCCCTGGAACGGAATTTACATACCGGAGAAAAATGTTTCTTACGATTTAAATAATGATGGGAAAAAAGATGTAGCTTTTGTTGATACAGAGCCTTCCTCTGGACAAAAAGAATCTGGAGTTACATATGTTGTTCTTGGATCTTCTTTTACACTTTCAAATGGTGATTCTGGAAATGTTCAATATGGAAACAACCTAGGGAGGAAATGGTTGGATAAAAAATACCTTAGGCCAATTCCGACGTCTGCTATTCAACGTAATTCAAACTTAGAACAAAATCCAGGTTGGTAAATAAATATATAAATTATGGATTCTGAGACTGAAACTTAATTAATGAAAACCTATATAAAACATTATGAATAAGAATATTTCAATCATTTTATTTTTGCTTTATACCTTATGTTTAGGATCGTGTGCTAAAGATGAATCACCTTTTGTTTTTAGAAATATTGATGAACTGAATTTTGGCTACACGGAGTCAGAAGAAGAATTTACCGTTAGGACAAATGGAAACTGGGAAATAACTACAGAAGATGACTGGATTTCATTATCTCCTAGTAAAGGAGTTGGAAACGGTGAATCAGTTGAATTTGTTACTGTAAAGGTAGAAAGAAATATGGCTGAGCAACGTCAAGGCAATTTTTTTTTAAATGCCGCAGGTGAATCTTTGGAGATTGTAGTCACACAAGATGAAGGCTTTGTTGATTTAAAAGCAGTTCGTTTAGAAGGAGCACTTATTAAAGGGGAAGCAATTACGGACGCTTCATTAATAATCCCCTATGAGAAGGGACCAGTTGGAGAAAAGGTAAAAGTTAATTTAGAAGTTTTAAAAGAAGCTGCTGAAGGAATTTCTACTTTGAGTGACTTTGAGATTGAAATTGCGTCAGAAAAAGGCGAATTGAAAATACCTTTGGAAGGAACTCCTGCCAAGTCAGGAGAAGTAGAAATAAAGATTTCTATTCCTCTTTTTGATCATGAATCTACAGTTACAGCCACAGTGTTAGCGGAAGATGAAGATCCTTTAGGTACAATATACTTCGAGGAGACATTTGATGATATGGTTTGGGGTGGCGATTATGTTGCATCTGAAAAAGGTATCCGAGGAAGCTTTATGAAAGTTGAAGAAGAAGGGGGAAGTGTGATTGATGAAACACAGCCTATAACTGAAGTCGGAGATGGAACCGATGGTTCTAATGATCTTTTTCTTACCATGGCTCAATCTTATCGGGACTTAAGAGGGATCTTAGGAAGCTGGAAGGGTAAGAGAGTTTATGAAAGACCAGGTCACCTCAAAATAAGCACTGCTGGAAGTAATGATGGTTATTTGACAACTCCAGAATTTGAAAATATTTCTAACGAGACAAATGTAAAAGTATCAGTTGATTTATCAAGATGGAGTACATCTTCACCTAAGATATTTATTGAAGTGCTGAATATGGGCACCACTGAAACTCAATATTTGGAAGTAAATCCAGGACAGCATTCAAGAGAGTGGTTTACACATTCTTTTTATATCCAGGGAGCCTCCAGTCAAACTCGTGTTTCATTTAAAGCCGATGAAAACTCGGAAGGTAGATTTTTTATTGATAACATAATTGTAGAAAAATCAAACTAGTATGTCAAAATATATTTTCGGTATCTTCGTCTGTATCATTAGCTTAAATATAGGGTGTAAAAAAGCTGACTCTGCTGAAGGTTCAAGAAATAAATCCCTCAAATTCGCTACTCAAGTAATTGAGTTAAATGAAGACGAGACATTTCAGCTGGAATTACTCGAAAATAATAAAGAGTATGATCTTACGGAAAACCCTTTAAATGTAAGGTTTAGTGTAGAAAACTCTGAGATTTTAAAAGTAAATGAGAAAGGGATAGTAGAAGCCATTAATCCGGGGGTGACCATTGTATACGCCGAAACAAACAAGCAAAATATTGAGGTAGAAGTGACAGTGTTTAATTCTTTTTTGACTAATAAGATCAAGCAACCTCTAAGAAGTGAGAATATTTTTAGTAAGGGGGTTTATTTAGTTAGAAATACAGTAATTCAAAGTATAGATATAGACTCTGAAGGTTCGGTTTTTTACGATCAATTAGGAGGCCAATTAAAGCATGTTATTTTTGTTGGAAAAGGGAAACCAAATACAGAACTTGAAAGCAGCATGCAATTAAAATATTTTGGGCATGGCACTAATTTGGCAGTAGAAGAACAAGGAGAAGACAGGTTTATATGGATAAATAGTAATGGCCACAAAAAGAACGACGGAGAGTATGGAAGCAATAAAACTTTTTCGAGGATAAAATATGTACCTGGAAAAATAGTTGAAAGATATGAAGAAGGAGATACTTACTACCTTGCGGATAAGCTAAACATTCACCCCGCCATTGATCAGAAAAACGATATTTTAGCCGTAACTACTTCCGGAGGAGGGGATCCGGCTAGATATTTTTATATTTATAAACTTAGTGAAGCTATAGCTTTAAAAGCAAAGTCAATCCGTTTACCTGAGTTGCGGTATGGAGGAGAAGAACAGAATATTGGCGGTCCCCCTGAAACAGTAGTTGAACCTGTGGTTAAGATTAAAGATTTGGGAGATTTAAAGCCCATAGCTAGCTTCAAAGTACAGCCTTCTAATGATTATAAAAAATTAAATTCATATGATTTCCAAGGTTTTGATATCGCGGATGGTAAATTGTATTTTTTTGAAGGGGAAGGAAATGGAAACAATATTGCGAATGGTCCATCAAATGCATTCGTTACAGTGTTCGATTATATGAATGGTAAAGAAATCAGTGAACGGACGAAAGTTGGTGGGATTGCTCGTATTTCTGATTTAGATAATTTCGGAATAACACAAACAGGCTATATGGAAGCAGAAGGTATCAAGATGAAAGATGGTGTATTATACCTAGGTTTTGCTTCAAGATCATATGATGAAAAACGAAGAGCAAATATTCTTATGTACAAATAAATAATGTAGTAAATAAATTCAAATAATGAACTCACTAAACAATGCATCATTTTTCGACAAGTCAGGACTGCCCCGCCCATTAGCATGGGGGTATTTAGGAATCATCATTTTTATGATG
>DATGTY010000330.1:0-2727 GCA_035301605.1 Chitinophagaceae bacterium
TTAGAACTTCAATACTTTTTATTGGGATAGGGATTACCCTATTCCACCAGATTTTCTTTGCACTTTGTAAAATACCCTCCACTATATATTTGTATTATTTGCCTCCTCGGAATTTTCATATTCCAGCAGGAAATTATTCCTCCCTTCTCCCAACATGATTTTCATAAATTTTTGTTGGACCAATTCCAGAACGGAAAGAAATAAAAAAATAGCCTGCAGCCGGTCATAACAACGCGCAAATATATGCTCAAAAGATACAGATCGCTCACGACGTATCAAAGCCTTCATATAATCTCTTGACTCCTCCATGGTATAGTTATATCTATATACAACATGCTCAGGATTAGACTGCCGTACTTCTAATTCTTTCGCCACTTTCTGAAAAGTATTTAACAGCTTATATAGGGAAAGCGTCTGCATCTCCGTTCCTTCTCCGGACAAAAGACCAACATGATTCAATTCATCTTCAATATTCCCCCTTTTCAGTCTCAATATACGTTCTGCTTCTTTTTCAGCCATTTCGGCTGCGACTTTCTTGTATTTTTTGTATTCCAAAAGTTTTTGAATCAACTCCTCCCGAGGATCTACCTCATTGCCCTCCTCATCCAATTCCTTTCTGGGAAGCAACATTTTAGATTTGATTCGCATCAACACCGATACAAACAAAATAAATTCACTGGCCAGCTCAATATTCAGTTCTTCTAATTCGTGAATATAGTCCGTAAAATCATGAATAAGTTTACTGATAGGAATATCATAAATATCCAATTCATCCCTTTCAATAAAGAAAAGCAGCAAATCAAAAGGACCTTCAAATTGAGGTAATGAAATCGTGTATGTTGCTGTATCTGCCAAAACCCTGCTTTAAAGATCCGAAATCTTGAAACCATCTCCGGCACGAATACCTTTAGGCGTATCTTTCAGCCGACAACATTCGGTATCCGGATCATGTTCGAAATACAATACAAAATCATTGGCCAGAGCCTCTTTCAAAAAAGTTTCTTTCTCTTTCAGAGAATCCATTGGAAACATATCATATGACATAATCCAGGGAAGCGGAATATGATGAGTAGAGGGCAATAAATCCGCCATAAAAACAATCGTTTCTCCTTTATATTTTATTTGCGGAAGCATCATTGCTCTCGTATGTCCTGAACAGAAACGCAGATGAATATCTTTTGCAAATGCGATGCCTTCTTTTACATCCACAAATTTCAATTGACCGCTTTCTTCTATTGGAAGAATATTTTCTTTTAGAAAAGAAGCGCTTTCTCTGGCATTTGGCTCAACCGCCCATTGCCAATGCTCCTTATTACACCAATAGGTTGCATTTCTGAAAGCAAGAACCAGCTTGTCGTCTTCTTTATTAATACAACCGCCACAATGGTCAAAATGCAAATGAGTTAAAAACACATCGGTAATGTCATCTCTGGAAAAACCTTTTTCTGCTAAAGATGCTGTAATGCTCGGGCCGTGTGGTTCATAATGACTAAAGAACTTCTCACTTTGCTTATCTCCCATTCCAGTATCAACCAAAATCAACCGATCACCCTGTTCAATCAGAAGGGAACGCATCATCCATGTACAGTAATTTCTTTCATCAGCCTCTTTTACCCTACTCCACAAAACTTTTGGAACAACGCCAAACATAGCACCTCCATCCATTTTCAAATATCCTGCATTTATTGTATGTAATCGCATACAACAAAGATACAAGATGAATGGCAGAAAGTCCTTAAAAAAGCACCTTTAAATAACCTAAAGCACTTCAATTTGATGTTGTAATAAGTCATCCAAAGTTGTTCTCCTGCGAATTAGCTGTGCTTTTCCATCTTTCACCAGAACTTCTGCAGGTTTCAGTCGGGAATTAAAGTTAGAAGACATTTCAAAACTGTAAGCACCGGCATTATAGAAAACCAGATAATCATCTTCCCTCACTTCATTCAACTTCCGATCCCAACCAAAAGTATCGGTTTCACAGACATTTCCGACCACCGTATAAATACGTTCTTTCCCTCTGGGGTTAGAAAGATTTCGGATATGATGATAAGCACCATAGAACATAGGGCGAATCAGGTGATTAAATCCGGAATTAACACCCACAAAAACCGTAGCCGGAGTAGTTTTTATCACATTGGCTTTCACCAAAAAGTAACCGGATTCACTGACAATAAATTTCCCTGGTTCAAAGAATAATTGAAGGTCTTTATTGGCATATGTTTTACGAAAATCCTCAAAGGTCTTAGACACTTTCTTTCCCAGCAATTCAACATTCGTCTCCGGATCCCCTTTTTTATAAGGTACCTTAAAGCCGCTTCCTAAGTCCACAAAATCTAAAGTCGGGAAATGTTCTGTCATCTCAAGCATGATATCCACCCCGCGCAAAAACACTTCTACATCCTTAATCTCGGAACCTGTATGCATATGCAAACCGTTCACTTTCAACCCTGTACTTTTAAGGACACGTTCAACATGACGAATTTGATGGATAGAGATACCAAACTTACTATCCACATGTCCGGTTGAGATTTTATAATTTCCGCCAGCCATAATGTGGGGATTCAAACGAATACATATTGGGTAGCTACTGCCAAATAAATTCCCAAACTGTTCTAAGATAGAAATATTATCAATATTGATATGCACCCCCAATTCTTTGGCGGCAACAATCTCATCTAATGCCACACAATTAGGAGTAAACATAATATCTTCAGGTTTAAAACCGGC
>DATGTY010000331.1:0-4286 GCA_035301605.1 Chitinophagaceae bacterium
AATAAAGCCTGAAGCGCTGTATTAGGATGTACTTTGTTCAGACCTTCGCTTGCGAATTTTAAAGCCCGGTCTAATTGATCGTTCCATCGAGCTGTTGTGCTAATATTGGCAAGCATAGAAGCCTCTTGCATTGAATCTTCCAAGGTTTGCGCTAATTTTAATCCTTGCTGTTGTATAAAAAAGGCACGTTCGTAATCTCCTAATCGGGTATAATTATTTCCTAATGGTTTGATGAGGTATTCCAGTATTTCGTTAGTGTGAATGGAGGAAGACTGTTGCACAAACTGATAAGCTTTTTCATATACTGCCGTTGATTTCAGGATATTTCCCTGTTGAAGTTCATAATAGCCAATAAGAATATGCAGATAAAACCAGGCTATTTCTTCTGAGGGACTTTTGGGCTTTCTCCAAATCGAATTTAATGGGATAGTAAGTTCTTGATAATGGGAAGAAGGCTGATCTGAGAGATAGACATACCATGCATTGAGCCATCTTTCGAGGGAATCTATCTTCTTGAGGCTGTCGAGTTGATGTTGAAAGGCAGTTGGAAGCGGATGCAATTTTTTTTCAACTGAAACAGCGTCATTGGCATTGGCATTTTGATTGGAAAATAATATTCCTCCGACCAAAAATAAAAAAAAGATAAGGGTATGGGCAGGTTGCTTCAACATCTCTTATTTGGGAAGATAGAATATATTTATAAAAATAGTTGATTCTTTTATTATAATCTCCAAATAGCATATAGCATAAGCCCTGTTTTATCCGGATTGAAGAAATGGTAAAACCTAACTCCTAATGCCGGCCCTACTCTTACGCGACCAATATTCAAATCTATAAAACCGCCAATGTTAATGTGAGAAAAATTCTTTGTGGGAGATGTTTCTTTCTCTTTTAGGAGCAAAAGGGTGGTATCTGTGAAAAAAGAATTGTTTTGAAGAGGAGTAAGATTCTCTTTAGGAGTTTGGCTATTTTTTTCATACAAATTCCCTCTTAACCACAACCCTGCACCTACACTTAGCCAATCATTGAGATTGTTTCTAACCTCCAGAGGGATAAGATTTAGTGTAACCAATTTTCGGGTTTTGAGATATCCGGATTCTACAATTCTATATTCCATTTTGGTCATCCCATCAGGTCCCCGAACATCCAGGGATTTGTATTTATTCTGGGTTAAGGCATGGAGCTTGTTGTATGAACCTTCCCCATATAAGCCCAAATACGCTTCTACCTGAAAATAAGTTTTATATGGAGAATATGGGGCTAAAGCAGCTCCAACAAGAAATGCATTTGGATTAAGTTCTTCATTAAATCCCATCTGATATCCTGCAATGATTGACGGAGAAATACCCGGGGAAAAGCGGGTGTGCATTTTATTGGTATATACCGGCTCATTAGTATCAAAAACAATCCCCGCCTGCGACCAGAAGGGTAGTTTTGGGGGCTTCTCTTTAAATTGGAGTTGGTAGGAAACAAAGCCTTTGGTGGAATCTTTATCTTCCACGTTTTTTTGTCTGATTCCCGGAAGGTAAATATTTTTGAAAACAAAATGGATGCTGTCTTGTGAAATAATAGTATCCAGACAGCTTTCTCCGGGATCAGCAGTTGCACAAGGGCTACATTCAGGATACATGTCCTCAATTTTCAACGTGTGGGGATTAACAATTGGAGGCAGTTTAATTCCTAAATCTACCTTTTTGGC
The DNA here is from genome assembly GCA_035301605.1 of Chitinophagaceae bacterium. Classification (GTDB taxonomy): domain Bacteria; phylum Bacteroidota; class Bacteroidia; order Chitinophagales; family Chitinophagaceae; genus FW021-bin31. Next base: position 1,700 of record DATGTY010000331.1, read on the forward strand.
AGGTCCTTTTCCTGTATTTTGGAAGTGGACGTCATATTTTTGTTTCTTGTGTTTACCGGTGAAACGATAATTTAAAATACGATTTCCCAGCATCATTCTGTTGGGGTCGTGAGAGGCTACGATTTGGAGCTCTAAATTAGTCTCTACAATGGGAGCTGTCGGGTCATCAGGTATCATCATCGCACTCAGAGTGACGGTTGCATTGGTGTCTTTAATCATTTCCGGAGTGGTATGCAAAACGGCATATACATATCTCTTTTCTCCCGCTCTAAGATTTTCAAAATGTAATGCATTTTCGCTGTCGAAAAGTGTTTGTTTATGCATGAGCAGGCTTGCTGCAGAATTGGAACTTACTCTTTTGAAGCTGTGAATGTATTTTGGTCCATGCGTGGTTACTTCATTTAAAGCATATATGGGAACCTGACTTTGTTTGCTATATTTCGCTAATAAGGTAGTCATATTAGCCGTTTTTTCCTGATGGTATTTTCTTAGGTTAGTGAGCCCGAAATTCTTTTTCTTAAATTTTGTGTCATTGTAGAATAAAACTAAAGAACCATTTAGCTCAGAGGTCGTGTTTTTAGGATTTTTGTATCCAATGATACAAACCATATCCTCATCAGGTTTTGGCATTCTGTTGACCTTTAATTGCAGGTTGTGGTCTTCCTCGAAAAAACCATCATGGTGGTAGTTTGTCGCTAAGGTGCCTTTTTTATTCACTTTGATTTTTCTGGGGCGGGTAGGAGGCGCTTTCCCATCATCATAATTGTTGGTGGCATAAACTCTGATGGTGTATTCTCCGGTATCTGCGAATGCATGCCTGGGAGATTTATTGAAACTGAAATCGCCATCTCCAAATTCCCAAAAGTAAGTATAAAAAGCCTCCGGTGCACCAGCTATTTGGCGTAGTGGTCGCAGATGGGATTGAAAATGTATAGCAGAATCTTTATGCTGCCAGCTGATTTGAGTAATTGCGGAATCTTTTGTCTGAGCAAAGCCTGTATCTCCAATGAATATAAAAAAAATACAAAGAATATATATGCTAAGTATAGTATTTTTCATGTGTTTGTATTGGTGTTGTAAGTCTTATTGTAAAAATACAAATATTTTCCTTAACACCAACATGTCCTTACCGAATAGAGGTGTGATGTGCCCTTTTTTACCTAATCAGATATGGGCTAAGGTTTTATGAAAAGCACTGTATTGAGAGTGATGTCCTGATAATAAGCATATATAGAGTCAGACAGTAATCTTGATATAGTGATGGTATTCCACCCCTTGGTAGCGGGTTTTTCTAGCTCTATGACAGAAGACCTACTGTTTATTTGGGGAAAATTGGAGTGAGGAATAATATGATCAAAATTGTGAAAAGAATTCAATATTTGATCAGAAGATACTTCGGTCTGAAAGGTTACTGCATTCTGAGTTGTGTTTTTTGGAAAGTTGATTTTATCCTTATAGCAGGAAAAAAACAGTAAGACGATTAAGATGAATAAATCTATTGTAAAAATAAAATTGTTCTTATATCTGAGAAGTTTCTGTAAACCCTGCATGTGTTGTGACTTCCGTCTCATAAAAGAAAAGTTTTTTAGTGCTATTTAATGATAGATACCATTTCCATAGCAATTGTTACTCCCCTTGTCTAGAATGAATTTAGACTATTGGTGTTATGCGTGGTCTCCAATAGGTCTTAGGCAGGTTAAATACAGGTTATTTTAAAACCGATTTAAAATTGAACTTAAGAAACAACGAAAGTATGTAAATATAATCAATAATCCAAATACTGAAAGCCGACTCCCATTTCGGGAGCCGACTTTATTAAACAGAGGGGTGCTCTTTCTCGGTTGAATTTTAATGAATAATCAACCGAAGTGTTTTATTTATTTTTTCAAAATTTTAATCTCTGTTCTACGGTTTGCCTGATGTTGTTCATCGGTGCAAGGCACGCCGTTGATACAGCCATTTACAGGATCTGTTTCTCCATATCCTTTGGCTACTAATCTGGAAGCGGCTATGCCTTTTTGAACAAGGTAAGCAACTGCAGAACTCGCTCTTTCCTGTGACAGCTTCATGTTGTAAGAATCTGAGCCACGGCTGTCTGTATAGGATGATAACTCAATAACAATGGTGGGATTGTTTGTCATCATTTTATAAACATCATTCAATACTTTGGCTGCGTCAGCTCTGATATTCGACTTGTCGAAGTCGTAATAGATATTTTTCAACTCAAAACTAGCTCCTTCTTTCAATTCATTCACCGTTAAACGAAGATCGACATACAGGGTTTTGCTTCTATCCAAACCTTTGGTGGAGACTTTTTCCCTATTAGAAAAATAGCCTTTTTGTTGTGCAATAACAGTGAAGTCGGATTTTGGATCAAGTTGATAACGAAATTCACCATTATTATCTGAAACTTGCGAACTATTTTCTCCGCCACGACTTTCCGTTAATGTGGTTTTGATGTGAGATAAATTAGCATCAGTTGCTGCATCCAGGGTGTGACCAACAAGCGTGAATCTTAAATCTTTATGTGTCAGTTCTCGTGTAATGACTCTGCCGTTACTTTCAAAATCAGAACGGTTGATATGAG
>DATGTY010000332.1:0-2558 GCA_035301605.1 Chitinophagaceae bacterium
CTCTATTTTTCCAAGACAGCTGCTGCCCGGTAGCCAAAAATGTAATTTTTGCATTCTTAGGAAGTTGCAGATGTTTTATTTCCAGCTTTCCATCCGGATATTGAGGTAAGATGCAATAAAGCGTATCCGGTTTGTGTGTAAAAAATATTTCTTTTACTGCATATCCCGGTTCAGGGTTTACAGTTTGTTTTAATAAAAGCGTTTCACCGTCCTCTGGTTCATACTTTCTATTTCCATCCGACCATTGCACGGCTTCTTTCCAGGGTCTTGTTCCATAAATAGCTTCTCCATTTACAGACAACCATTTCCCAATATGCAGCAAACGCTCCTGCATAATTGCCGGGATTTTCCCATCCGCACGTGGCCCTATATCCAAAAGAAAGTTTCCTCCACGACTTACAATATCAATCAACTGCAACGTAAGCAAACGACCAGAACTATAATCTGTTATATCTTCTGCCCGATTATATCCATAAGAATAACCCATTCCCTGGCTTTCTTCAAAATAATGTCCATCAAAGGTTAAACCCGGCTCGTACTCAGGCGTATAAACCATACCATGATGAAATCGGATGTCGCTACCCCATCGATCATAGGTCACAATACTATCTTTGACTGGGCTATCATTATAGAGCCAGGCAAGAAATTGCTGAGCATGCCAGGTTTTAGCACTATGATCCCAGCCTCCGTCAGTAAATAAAACGTAGGGATGATAAGTATTTATTAGATCCTTCATTTGAGGAATGGTATGTTTTACTACAAAGGAATCAACATTTTTTAAATACAATGGATTATACCATTCATAAAGGGAATAATACAATCCTGGTTTCACATCAGTTTTTCTTAAAGCTTTAAAAAGCGATTTTATCAAATCCTTATGTGGACCTACTTCTGTAGCATTCCAGGGAAAGCCCCAATCTCTATCTCCCACTTTGCTTGGCCAAAGACAATACCCATCATGATGCTTGGAGGTTAGCGCCACATACTTTGCACCAGCCTTATCAAACAACTGCGCCCAGGCCTCCGGATCAAAAAGTTCAGCTTTAAAATACTTCGCTAGATCATAGTAACTCTGATCTCCATATACTTCTTTTTGGAATTTAATAGTAGGATTGGTAGAATCCGAACGTAATTTATGTTGATACCACTCTGCATATCCACCCACTTTTGAAAAAGCAGGCACCGAATAAACTCCCCAATGAATAAAAATACCAAATTTGGCATCCTGATACCATTCCGGCACAGATTTCTGGTCTAACGATTTCCAATTTGGTTGATATTCCTGTGCTTTGACAGATGATACAAAAAAGATAGATAAAACGAAAAGATAGATAAAATATTTATACATCTGTTTTGGGTTTTATGAATGAGAGCCCAAAATAAGAAATTTATAGATAATGTTATATCTTTTCAATTTTTATAGCATGAAAGATAGTGCTTAGTTAATTATTATAAAATTCATAATTCTCTTTAGTCACAATATCTATCGGCATAAAATGAATCTTATCAATAGATTCTTCCAATAAGAGGTGTCTATAGAGTGTCATAATTCCTTTATAACCCTGCTCCTCCGGTTTATGACAAATCAACATATCAATCACTTCTCGTTTAAGATACTCAATATTTTCACTTAAAAAGTCATATCCAATGAGTGAAATATGTTTCTTTTGATTTTCTTCGAGATAACGCGCTACTGCAGCCACCCTTGAATTTGTTACAAAAATTCCTTTCAAACTTGAATTTTTCTTAAAAACCTGATCTAATTCACTCTCAATTGAATGGTAATCCGTTAAAGTAACTTCTGATTTTAGTATATTATGATACAGATTATTATACCTAAAATACCCTCTAAATCCATCTTCAATCTCCGTCAAATAATTATGATCATCCATCTCTCTAGCAATATTCATAACCAAAATATCGCTTTCCGAATTCAACGTAAAATGCATGAGTTGCCCACCTAAGAAACCACTTCTAAAAAGATGAGGACCAATATAACAAAGCCCCTCCTGATGTGGAATATTAGAATCTATCAGTACGTAAGGAATCTTTTTTTCGTGGCATTTTTTTGTAAATCGTCTAGCTTCCTGAATAAAAGAAGGCGCCAATAAAACGCCATCCGGATTATCTTCTAATATCTTATTCGCCTGTTCTTCGAAAAAGGATCGATCGTTCAAATTAAAAAAATATAAATCAACGATGATACCATATTCCTTTACCATTTCTTCGGCTCTTTTTATCCCATTAAGGGGTGCCTGCCAAAAGTCGGTATATTCGGAAATCTCCGGGATAAGTACTGCAAAATTCAATTTCTTTCTGGAAGCCAATCTGCTCGCTATCACATTTGGCTTGTAATCCATGTCTTTAATAATCCGTTCTATTCTTCTTTTCGTGGAGGGAGATACACCCGGACGCTTATGTAATACTCTATCTACAGTAGCTATGGAGACTCCTGCCCTGCGGGCTATTTCTTTGACACCGGTTGTTTGCTTTTTCTTTTTCACCTTTTTCTTTATATTTTCTCAATAACCGTGCAAAGATAACATACATTCGTGAAT
>DATGTY010000333.1:0-3106 GCA_035301605.1 Chitinophagaceae bacterium
CATTTATAAATTATGTATAGAACGCACGACTGTGGAGCTTTAAAAGAAGAAAATATTGGTGCATCTGTTGTGCTTTCCGGATGGGTGCATAACATTCGTGAATTTGGAAGTATTACTTTTATTGACTTGCGTGATCGCTATGGGATAACTCAATTGGTATTTGGAGAAGATCTAAATAAATCTTTGCAGGAACAACCTTTAGGAAGAGAATTCGTATTGCGTGTTGAGGGAGAAGTGATAGAGCGAAGTAATAAGAATCCAAATATTCCGACAGGCGCAATTGAAATAGAGGTGGAGTCGTATAAAATACTTAATGCTGCTAAAACGCCTCCATTTACAATAAGAGAAGATACCGACGGAGGAGATGAACAGCGTGCAAAATATCGTTATCTGGATCTGAGAAGGGAAGTTATCAAACAGAAAATAGAGCTGCGTTATAAAATTAATCGGGTGGTACGCGAATATTTGGATCAGCATGATTTTCTGGATATTGAAACGCCTTTTCTGATTAAATCCACGCCGGAAGGTGCACGTGATTTTGTGGTTCCTTCCAGAATGAATCCGAAAGAATTTTATGCTTTACCTCAATCTCCTCAGACTTTTAAACAACTGTTGATGGTCAGTGGGTTTGATCGTTATTTTCAGATTGTAAAATGTTTTAGAGATGAAGATTTACGTGCGGATCGTCAGCCTGAGTTTACGCAGATTGATTGTGAAATGAGTTTTGTAGAGCAGGAAGACGTTTTACAAGTATTTGAGGGGATGCTAAAATATCTTTTGAAGGAAGTAAAAGGAGTGGAATTGACAGAAGCTTTACCTCGCATGAGTTGGGATGAAGCCATGCATGATTATGGGAATGATAAGCCCGATATTCGCTTTGGAATGAAATTGCAATATCCTGCAAGGGTACTTCAGGGGAAAGGTTTTAAGGTGTTTGATAATGCAGAAGAATTGGTGGCTATTGTAGTTCCGGGATGCGCAGATTATAGTCGTAAGAAATTAGATAAATTAACCAAATGGGTGAAACGTCCACAGATAGGAATGGGAGGATTGGCCTATGTGAAATGCTTGTCTGAGGATAAAGAGGAGAAAAGATTCAAGAGCAGTTTTGATAAATTTTTTGATCAGGATAGACTAAATGAAGTCGCTGATTATTGTGGTGCTGAATCCGGTGATTTGATCTTGTTACTGACCGGTGAGAAAGGAAAAACGCAGCATGCGATGGGGGAGCTTCGTTTAGAAATGGGAGAACGTCTGGGACTTCGGAAAAAAGATGAATTTAAAGCGGTATGGATTGTAGATTTTCCATTGTTTGAATATTCCGAGGAAGATGATAGATGGGTCGCTATGCATCACCCCTTTACTTCCCCGAAACCCGAACACCAGTCTTTGATGGATCAGCCGGAACGCTTTGGAGAAATCAGAGCCAATGCATATGATATGGCTTTGAATGGTCAGGAGATTGGAGGTGGATCTATTCGAATTTTCCAAAGAGATTTACAAATGAAAATGTTTGAGGCATTAGGCATGTCGGATGAAGAAGCGAAAGAAAAATTCGGATTCCTGCTTGGTGCTTTTGAATATGGTGCACCACCGCATGGTGGAATCGCTTTTGGATTGGATCGACTTTGTGCTATCTTGGGCGGTAGTGAAAGTATTCGGGATTTTATCGCTTTCCCGAAAAATAATATGGGAAGAGATGTGATGTTAGATGCGCCCTCTTCATTAGCCGGTTCGCAACTTAAAGAATTGAATCTGAAAATAGCCAAGGATTAAATGTTATGGATAACAACTTTGACAACATAAAAAAGCAGCCGGAAACAGATCGAAAAAAGTATCTCTTTTATAGAATTTTGGGAGGAATAAATAATTTTGTAGCTATATTTTTCTTGTTTTTGACCTTGATGTCTTTTGCTACCATAGGTTTACAGTCGTCTCTGTTGTTATATTTCTTTGTTTTTATTGCTATTTTGATATATACTAATCTAACGACTGTTTTTGCCAGACACGTATTGGTTCGGGGAAACTATATACGGAGAAGAATTAAGGATTGGATTAGGGTAAATGCTATTGTGGCTCTTTTATTTTCCGGTTTTATGATTGTTTCTATCCTTTATGTTTTGAATAATCATATTTTCATAGAAAAAATGACAGAGCTCTATTCAGGAATGGAGGGCGTGACGGATGAGATGATTCAACAAGCCATTCCGGTAGCAAGAGGGATTCTTATTTTTTTTCTCCTATGCATGGTTGTTCTGATAATTCATGTTATATTGTCTTTCCGTTATATTAAACGATTTGCTGATAAATTTAAAGATCAGGATGAAAGACCTTCTCAAAATGAAGGTTTTCAAGCCTGAAATTTTATTTTCTGCATAGAATAGCTTAGTTTTATACCGAATCGACTATAAAATGTCTTTTTAGAGTCAAAGATTTATAATAAGTCTCTCGGTATTATACCAATATTTAATAGTCAAATAAAAGTTGAATTGGTATTATACATAAAAAGAAATGAGATTGGTCTGTGTTTACAGATAGGTGTCATTTTGTGTATTGGCATCTAATGTGAGATGCTAAAGGAGTATTGTCTTTTTTAGAATCTATTCAGATTGCTTTTATCAGTGGCTGTCGCCGACATACAGCAGATGAACTAAATCAACCGACCATGGCAGATGAAATCAATGGTAAAAAAGTGTTTTCTTTACTGGATGTAAATAAGAGCATTCAAAAGACGCTTAGAAATAGATATGGAAGTGCTTTTTGGGTGAAAGCGGAGATGATGAAATTGAATCATTATCCGCATTCCGGTCATTGTTATCCTGATTTGGTAGAAAAAAGGAAAGGAAAAATTGTCGCAGAGATGCGAGCAAATCTTTGGCGGTCAGACTTTCAGCGGATTAATGTACTTTTTAAAAAGACTCTCAAAGAACCGTTAAAAGACGGTATAAAAATTCTCTTTTTGGCTAAAATAAATTTTGATCCTAAATATGGCTTGTCTTTACAGATATTGGATATAGATCCTGCTTTTACGTTGGGAGATATGGAACAGGAACGGCAGCAGACCATTTCTCAATTACAGGAAAAAAATTTGTTTCATAAAAATAAA
>DATGTY010000334.1:0-4305 GCA_035301605.1 Chitinophagaceae bacterium
TACGAACATACCTCGCTTTACCCAGAAGGATCCGAACAAAAACTGGCGCCGTTCCAGTGAACGCTGGATGGAAGATGGTTCTTTTATTCGTTTAAAAACTTTAGAAATCGGATACTCTTTAGATGGAGATATCCTCAATAAAATAGGATTAAGATCTGGCAGAGTTTATGTTTCAGGTCAAAACTTACTCATGATTACAGATTACACCGGTTATACACCCGACTTGGGACAGAATAATGGAGAACACGGTGGTGGATCAGGCACAATGACCAGGGGAACTGACCACGGACGTTTCCCATTAGCCAGAATGTTTACAGTAGGCATACAAGTAGGCTTTTAACAGCATCTGAATCAACTCTTCATCTTATAAATCATTTATAATGAAAACAATATTAAAAACAATATCTGCATTAACAGTCATCACTCTGTTATTTAGCGGATGTACCAAAGATTTTTTAAATAAAATCAATAGAAATCAACCGGTAGAACAGACGTTCTGGACAACAGCAGAGAATGCCGAATCAGCCATTCCTACTATCTATTCCCCACTTAGAGGGCAAATGTATGGCTACTATGGCGCCTACACAGGTTTCCAAACCATGAATCGTGGTGATGATGTTTGGTATATTCTCGGAGAAGAGGTCTTCAATTGGCAGTATGGAACTTTTAGAAATACCCCCAGCACAAGCAGCAGTGACTTCGGCAGTTTATACACCGGAGTAAACCGTGCCAACGTATTTCTGAAAAACATCAAAAATGTAGAAATGAATCAGGATAAGAAGAATGAATGGATAGGAGAAGTTAAATTTCTAAGAGGTTTATATTATTTACTATTAGTCAAAAATTTCGGTTCCGTTCCATTGCGTTTAATTCCCGCAGGAGATGATCCTGAGGGATTAATGATTCCCTCATCTCCCGAGAAAGAAATATGGTCTCAGGTTATTAAAGATTTTACAGCAGCCAAAAAAGACCTACCGGTAACCCGTCCTGACGATGAAATCGGACGGGCCACCAAAGGAGCAGCTATTGCCTATTTAGGAAAGGCGTTGGTTTATACAGAACAATGGCAAAAAGCAGAGAAACAATTAGATTTACTACTAAACCCACCTTATACGTACGCATTAGTAGCTAATCCTGACGATAATTTTAATGAGAACACCGAATTTAACAAAGAATCCATTTTCGAAATTTCGTATGATGGGGGATTTGGTTCGGGTACCTGGGGTTCTGAAACATCTACTAGCACGATGGGCTTTGTTGTTCCCAACTTCATAGGTCCTTCCGGCACCGGAGGATGGTTTAAATTCATGCCTAGCAGATATATCGTTAAAGCTTTTATTCAGGAAAAAAGACCTACCGGAGCCAATACTCGCTTCGATAAAAGAATGTACACTAGCTTTTTCTGGAAATATTCAGACTACGAAACCGGATTACAAGACAAAAAATGGTTTGGTAATCAAACTTTTGATGAAATATGGGCAAACTGTTCAGGAAAAAGACAAAGGGGAGAACCCACCTATCCTAAGATCGATGGAGAGAAAGGTCGTTTTCTTATCAAAAAGTTTACCAATTTCTATAAAAACAAGCCCAATGCGAATAGCATGTATGACCAGTCTAATCAAAACAACAACCTTCGTTTAATGAGGTTTGCGGAAGTGCTTCTTTTGCATGCAGAAGCCTGCATTCATAATGGTCATCTGGAAGCCGCTGAAAATGACTTAGACCAAATTAGAGCAAGAGCCGGATTGGCTAATATATCCTGGAATTCACCAGAAGATATGATGGCAGAAGTAAGACATCAAAATCTTTTAGAATTCTTCTTCGAAGGACATCGCTATTTCGACCTTAAACGGTGGTTTGATTACGATAAAATGAAACAAGTTCTCGTCAATCATCATAAACAAGGAGCCCAAGCATTTGAACCCAGAGATTATTATCTTCCCATTCCGGAACCTGAAATAAATGCCAACTCTGCACTTCAACAAAATCCATTATGGAAATAACGATTCCATATGCAGGAATATCTCTAAAATTAGCAGGTCTGTTTTTGGGTCTGCTAATTTTATCCTTTTCCTGTACACAAAAAGAAGAAATTACTGTTGACACCTCTACAAAAAATACATTAGAAGGTATTATTAATCAAGGCCAACTGCTCAAGAAGACTACTTCTCAAGAAGACGCCTATCTCTTTCAATTTGAAGTTTCTGATATAGAAATACCAAAAGCAGAAATTAAAAACATTCAAAAGCATCCCGACCAATGGAAAACAATATTAACCTTTACTGACAATACTCAAATAAGCATTCCTACTTTAGGAACCTCTCTAGATTTTATAGTCAAAGACATCACTCTCAACCCCTCCGGCTATAACCCACTAGCGGCAACTGTAGAAGTGGCCTTACCCACCTATGGTCGTGTACAGATTACGGTACATGGTAAGAATGGCTCGGCAGGCTCTATTACTCATTTATGTCACACCACTACCCCCCATCAGAACATCCCCATATTCGGACTATATCCCAATTACAACAATACAATTGATTTAACCTTTACCGACCAAGCCGGAGCTCCCAGAGGCTCCACTCAGATAAAAATACAAACTCAACCATTAACATTTGATGCCAAACCTCAATTCAATCTTATTCAATCAATCCCTCAAAAAATGGAACCGGGAATTAATCTAATTAACTACCCCGGAATAAGCAAATTAGATGTTTCTGTCCCCTATATGTTAGATAACCAAGGGAATATTCGTTGGATTTTGTTGCTTTCTTCCTCTCCTGAACTTGGTCAAGTATCCATATCTTCTGCCTTAAAAAGAACAAAAGAAGGACTTTTCATAGCCGGAGACCAAGATCAACAACGCATTATAGAATTTGATATGTTTGGAGATTTAAAACATCAATGGAACTTAAAGCAACTTGGTTATTCCTATCATCATGACGTCACAATATCCTCCAAAAAGAACTTCCTCATCACAGTAACAAAAAACAGTGCTCGTCTCTCCAATGGACGTCCCAGAGTGATGGATCATATTATTGAATTAGACCCTACCAGTGGAAGCATCATAAAAGAATGGGATTTGGCTGATATGGTTGATACCTCCCGATATCTCAAACCGGATGGCATCACACCTCCGCAATTCGCACAAAGTCCTACTAACTGGGCTCATAATAATTCCATTATAGAATTTGGGTCAGGGCTTTTAGCAACAATACGTTATCAGGGGATTATTGGATTTAGTCATGCAGGAAGCCTTAAGTGGATTATATCACCGCATAAATATTGGAACCAATCCTACCAGCCATACCTTCTTCAACCTATTACTGAGTCGGGAAAAACTATTACTGATTCTGCTGTCATCTCAGGAGAAGCTGCCATTCCAGGATTTGACTGGCCCTGGGGGCCACATACCCCCATAGCCTTATCTAATAACCGCATTTTAGTTTTTGACAATGGATATAACCGACATTGGGTCAATAATGCGCTCACCCCTAACAATAATTACAGTCGTGCAGTAGAATATAAAATAAATACAGACGACATGACGGTGCAGCAACTTTGGTCTTACGGTAAACAACGAGGTTCTACCTGTTTTTCTGTAGCCCTTTCCGGCGTGCAATACCTTCCTGAGACTGGTCATATCTTATTTTGTCCGGGAATGGGCGTTCCCACTGCCCAAGGACGCGGCGGAAGAATTATTGAGATTGATCCGCTTTCTAGAGAAACTGTATTTGAAATGGAAATCACGACACCTAGTAACACCGCTTTCCATAGAGTAACACGCATGTCTCTATATCCTCCAAATTTATAACACTATTCTATATAAACTATGAACGAACTATTTCACCAAAGACTAGACAAACTTATACGTGCACAAAAAGCACTACAAAATGAAAATAACGTTCCCTTTGATTACTCTAATGGCATCATACAACGATATCAAAATCCTATACTCACAGCTACTCACACTCCGCTCCTCTGGAGATACGACTTTAATCCTAAAACCAATCCGTTCCTGATGGAGCGTTTTGGTATCAACTCTGTTTTTAACGCCGGCGCCATAAAATGGAAAAATAAATATATTATCCTGGCTCGGGTAGAAGGTAAAGATCGCAAGTCCTTTTTTGCTGTAGCAGAAAGTCCGAATGGAATTGATCATTTTAAATTTTGGGAATATCCATTAAACATACCAGATATAGATTCCAAGGAAACCAATATTTATGACATGCGGCTAACCCAACATGAAGACGGCTGGATATATGGCATATTCTGTTCAGAAAGGCAAAATGAAGATACATCTAC
>DATGTY010000335.1:0-2340 GCA_035301605.1 Chitinophagaceae bacterium
ATAATTCTGAGTTTCTTAAGCAAGACACGCTACTGGGAATAGATCCCTTGCATAGTAGTGGGTTTAATATTGGGCTTCTCGCAAATTTAAAACTGGTGGATCATCTTGATTTGCGGTTTAATCCCTCCTTATATTTTACGAATAAAGATTTGGTATATATTTTTAAACAGGGTACTAAAAGCCCCCCAAAAAGAGTAAAGAAGAAGATTGGTTCTGTCACGATGGGGCTACCTTTGCAGCTAAAACTTAAATCAGACAGGGTAGGGCGGTTTAGAGCTTATATAATGGCTGGTGGCCATTTTGACTATGATTTTGCTGCAGAATCTAATGCAAGATTGAAACGGGATATGTTGCGGCTTGACAAAACAGATTGGGGTTACGAAGCCGGAATAGGATTTGAATTTTACTTTCCTTATTTTATCTTTTCTCCTGAAATTAAATTTAGTTATGGAACGAGAGATGTCCATATCTATGAGCCAAAAAATATGTATTCTAATCGTATAGGACGTATTATATCCCGTATGATTGTTTTCTCTATCCATTTGGAAGGATAAAACAGAATAGCAGAAGAATTGGGTAGGGTTGGTTGATGCGATCTTATCTACGTAAAATCCTCTATTTTTTCTTGTCCTAATCGGATTTTAGAATAGTCGATAGGGATTCCTTAATTTTACCACATGCAGTATTTAATTAAGAATGTATCCATCGTTAATGAAGGGAAGATATCTCATGGAGATGTACTTATAAAAGATCAAATTATAGAAAAAATAGCGCCTCATATTCAAGTGAAAGGGGCTGTAAAAGAAATAGATGCTGAAGGGAAAACACTCATCCCTGGGGTGATAGATGAGCATGTACATTTTAGAGAACCCGGATTGACAGATAAAGCGGAAATAAAGACTGAAAGCCGGGCTGCCGTTGCCGGAGGTGTGACTTCTTTTATGGAAATGCCCAATACCATCCCGCCGGTATTAACGGAAGAAATATTGGAGGATAAATATACAAGAGCTTCTCAAAGTTCATTGGCGAATTATTCTTTCTACATGGGGGTATCTCATGATAATTTGGAAGAGGTCTATAAGATGAATAAGCGCAAGCAGGAGGTGTGTGGTGTGAAGATATTTATTGGATCCACTACCGGAAATATGTTGGTAGATGACGAAAAAACATTGAGTAAGATTTTTGGAAAGAGTGAACTGCTTATTGCTACGCATTGTGAAAATGAGGCCATAGTTCAGGCTAATTTGGCTAAATTTATTGAAGAAAAAGGAGAAGCTGGTCTTGAACTGTCTGATCATCCTTTAATTAGGAATGTGGAAGGCTGCTACACTTCTTCTAAATCGACTATTGCATTGGCACAAAAATTTGATACCAGACTTCACATTGTGCATATTACTACCGGGAGAGAAGTAAATTTGTTTACCAATCAAATTCCTTTAGAAGAAAAAAGAATTACTTCTGAGGTCTGTGTGCATCATTTATGGTTTACTTCTGATGATTATGAAGAGTATGGAAACAAAATAAAATGTAATCCTGCCATCAAGGCGCCGAAAAATAAATCAGACCTTTGGGGCGGACTTTTAGATGACCGATTAGATTGTATAGCTACAGACAATGCACCACATACTGCAGCCGAAAAGACGCAGCCTTTTTATAAAGCACCTGCAGGGATTCCATTGGTACAACATGGGTTGCTAATGATGCTTAACAAATATAAGGATGGAGTAATTTCTTTAGAAAAGATAGTGGAAAAAATGTGTCATAATCCGGCGATTTGTTATCAGGTAGAGAAAAGGGGCTATATTAGGGAAGGCTATTATGCTGATTTGGTTTTGTTGGATTTGAATCAGGATTTTGAAGTGAATAAAAAAAATATTTATTTTAAATGTGGATGGAGTCCACTGGAAGGACATATTTTTCCTGCCAAAGTAGAAAAAACTTTTGTGAATGGGAATATGGTGTATGATAATGGAAAGTTTAATGATGAAAGCAGAGGAATGAGATTGAAGTTTGATAGATAAGTGTAAGGCGTATAGCAAAAAGTATAAGGCCTATTTTGAGCCTTAAGCTTTAAGCTCAAAAAAATATGGAATTAGACAAGAATACATTAGCGGATTTATCTATTTTTAACAAGGGTGGGGATTTCTCTATCTTTGAACATCTGAATTATACGCATACTACAGGGGGGAGAGATCAGCTGAGAAGACTGTTTAACAATCCACTGAAGTCTATTTCTGCTATTCAAAACAGACAGGAAACGTTACGTTTTATTCTTGAAAATATAGATCGTTGGCCGGGTAAAATTAATAATGGCGCCGTGATGGTGATTGAAAAATTTCT
>DATGTY010000336.1:0-8995 GCA_035301605.1 Chitinophagaceae bacterium
AAAATAACTTTCCAATACAAAATGATATAACATCACCGGCAGAAATAATAAAGAATACAACCCCATGAAGGCATAATTATTTTTCACAAATCCTCCCATACCCATTTTAAACAGTACAAAATAAACCAACACCATGTAGCAAAACATCATCCCAAGATCTAATCCTAGAGCAAGCATTCTTTTCCCCAAAGAGGCTAACCCATATTCTATTTCTACATTCTGAGGAGTATTTATCAATAATTTTTCCATAAATTTGAAATCATAAAAAGTATAACTAACCAATGCGGGAAGCCTCCTTTGTAGAACGAAATAAAGAAAAATGGTCGAAAATTGAAACTAATATTAAACATAATTTATCGACCAGTCCGGATAAGCTTGCAGATGACTACATCCAGCTGACCAATGATTTGGCTTATGCACAGACTTTTTATCCCAATAGCAAAACCAGAGAATACCTCAATGAGCTTTCTATTTACGCGCACCAATCCATTTTTAAAGATCAAAAAAACACAAAGAATCAGTTTGTCTATTTTTTCACCGACGACATTCCCCATACCGTTTATCAATTCAGACGCCCTATTTTATATTCCTTTCTCATTACCTTAGCCGCCGCCATTATAGGCTTAGTTTCGGCACATTATGACACTGATTTTGTCCGCCTCATTTTAGGGAATGCATACGTTGATCAAACGATCGCAAATATAAAAGCTGGCAATCCAGCAGGAATTTACGGAAATGGAGCTGCACTAGGAAGCTTTTTAGCCATCACCGTCAATAATATTAAGGTCGCATTTATGGCTTTTGCACTAGGTATTTTTTGGGGAATAGGCACCGGTTATATCCTTCTCAATAATGGCATTATGCTAGGGGCATTTCATTATCTTTTTTATAAATATGGGGTTTTAGGATCAGCCATGAGCGCTATTTGGATACACGGAACTTTTGAAATTTCGGTTATTATTATTGCCGGAGGTTGTGGCATTGCTATTGGGAATAGTATTCTTTTTCCAAAAACCCTAAAACGGAAAGAATCTTTTAGAAAACAAATCAAAAAAGCGGCTATTATCTTGATGAGTACCGTTCCTTTCTTTATTATTGCCGGATTATTGGAGGGTTTTGTCAGTCGTCATTACCAATATTCTATTGTTTTATCATTGGGAATAATCGGTATTTCCCTATGTATCATCCTCTTTTACTACGTATATTACCCCTATAAATTAAGTAAAAAATATTCATGGAAAGATTAGACTTTAACTTTATAAAAGACCGGGACATTGGAGAACTCATACAAGATTTTTTCTCCTTACTTAAACGCATATTCAAACATTTACATGCGAATATCCTTCGTTTTCTGCTCCCCTTTCTTGCCATTTTTCTGGTGCTTATCTTCTTTATAATTACGCCCGGAAAGAATATGGTCACTAGTGCAGTCGTAACCAATGATATTACAACCGGCGTTTTCATTATAGGAATCCTCCTGATTTTAATCGCATTATTTTTCTATTTCCTATTCATCGCCTCCTTTGGAATAGAATATATGTTTTTACTAAAAGAGAAAGAAGATTTCTCTTTTACTCATTCTGATGTTTGGAAAAATATCCGATTACATCTCAAGAAATACTTCAAATTTCTACTGACATCTATTGTTGCAGGCTTAGTTCTGGCTATTCCGGTAGGAATTATCGTAGTCATGCTCAGCTTCATTCCACTACTCGGTCAATTAGCCATAGGCATACTGACCGCCTGTATAACCACGGTATTTATATGTGCTTTACTTTTGTACCTTCAAGACAAAGCAAGCGGTGCTTTTTCCAGCCTGACAGCTTCTTTTCGCCTGATAAAGAAAAAAATTCTTTCTTATGGATTATCCGCCTTCCTATTTCGAATTATACTCAGTATTTGCATAGGTTTGACTGTTATTATTCCTTCTATTATTCTCGGAATTATAGCTTTTACCACCACGGGTTTTAATGATAGTTTGTTTATTTCATTTGGCGGAAAACTACTGATAGCAATTGGCAGCTCTATTTTAATTTTATTAGTTACCCTTGGTTCTATCTACATGATTCTTTTCTACTGTCTCATCTATTTCAGTAGCTTGGAATCAACCAGCAAAGAAGCAACACTGGATCAAATCGATCAAATAGGTTTAAGGGAGGATGAATAAACATATCTACATAACAGGTTATTCCTTTATCAAATCGACTATTATTTTAATCGGTCTGATGTTATGTATCTGTCCTTTTGTTTTCGGACAAGATTCCTCCCAATTATCTACTGATTCCTCTCAATGGCATAAAAAAGATCGCGTTTATAAAGATCCTGAATATTTTAGTAATATCCCTGTTGAAAAGGCAGAGCAAGCTATTGATACTCAAAAAGTCAGTACTTTCTTCAGCCAATTAAAAAAGAAATACCAATCGGATGATTTTAATTATAATGAGAAGAAAATCAATGCGCTATCTTGGTGGGATCGTGTAAAAACACGGATACTCGCTTTTCTCAGTTCTCTCCTCCCCAATTATCACTTTAATATAGAAAAACTATTTTACAGAATACTCATTGGCATTGGACTTCTTTCCTTGGCATACATTCTTTACCGTCTCTTCACCAAAGGTCAAAAACTAACGTATAAAGAAGAAAAAGAACAAGCAGAAGTCGCTATCAAAGAAATTGAGAAGAAATTGATGGATGTTAATTTGGACATTCTTTTGGAGAAAGCCCTCAATAAAAAAGACTTCATCTCCGCTATCCGCTACCTTCATTTAATCAATCTCAAAATTTTATCTCAAAAAAACTTCATTCAATGGAATTATAAAAAGACCAATCGAGAATTTTTATCGGAAATAAAAGATGCTGAACTACAACAAAGATTCGCTACAACCATTCAAATATATGAATACAGTTGGTATGGTCATTTTACCGTAAAAGAAGATGATTTTAAAAAGTACAAACAACAATTTGAAACTTTCAAAAATCAAGTAGAACACAAGCCGACGAACACTATTTCCTCACCTCAAAAACCTACGGTTTAGATGAAAGGAACAAAATTCGGAATAATCATTCTCGGCATTGTCATCATTTTGATCGCCCTCATTCAAGCCGGACAGAAAACGCCAATTGACTGGAATAAAACCTATAATCCACATGACAAGATTCCCTTCGGTACCTATGTCATAAAACGTGAACTAAAAAGTATTTTTCCTAAAAACAAATCCATAAAAAATATTAATCAGTCTTTATATAGATACCTTAATGACAGTATTTCTCAGCAACCTTCTTCTAAAGATTTATTTTTTATCGGCTCCCAATTTCATCCCGGGAAAACAGCCATGGATGCACTCTTAACCTTTGTTCATAAAGGAAACAACGTTTTTCTCGCCACCTACAGAATGCCAAATATGCTTGAAGACACATTACAGTTTGAGACAAGCTATTTCAATGATTATCTGGCCGGTATTCCCTTTAAAAATGATTCTGTATTCTACACTTTGCCAGCCTATCGTTTGAATATTCTGACACCTAAACACCCCAGCCAGATCTTTTTTAATAAATTAAATGACCCCCTGACGACCATTCTGGGATACTTAAAGAGAGATACCGTCTCGGTTCCCAATTTTGTGAGCATACCGTTCGGCAAAGGAAACTTCTATCTACAATTATCTCCGGAGGCATATAGCAATTATTATATGCTTGATTCTGCGACGTATCCATTAGCTTATCAATCTTTGCATCATTTGAAAGGGAAACATATTCTTTGGTATGATGGTTTCTTTGGAGCCAAGGATTACCAGCAATCCAAAACACCTTTACGTTTCATTCTTTCTAAGCCTCCTTTAAGATCAGCCTGGTACTTGTTACTGATTACCCTAATTTTGTTTCTTATATTTAAAAGCAAACGAGAACAAAAAGCTATTCCTATATTGGAACCTGAAAAGAACTTATCTGTATCCTTCGCTCAAACTATTGGCTCCTTGTATTACGAATCCGGACATCCCGACGACATGATCAAAAAGAAAATCCAATATTTTCTTTATTTTATCAAAAAGGAGTTTAGATTCGAAAATACAGATATAGAAAAACAACACTTTAGAGAGAAAGCGACCTTAAGTCTAAAACTTTCCCGGAAAGAAATAGACACTTTCTTTGATAAGCTCTATTTCTATAAAAATAAGACAAATCCTACAACGCAGGATTTAAAAGATTTACAAAAACTAATAGAAGACTTTAAACACAAAACAAGCTTAAAATGACTGAAAACCTATCTGCTTATCAACCGCCGGAGAGTCGAATAGATTTATCCGACTTACAGCACAAAATGGACGCGATAAAAAATGAAATTAAAAAAGTGATTGTCGGTCAGGAACAAATGATTGATTTACTTTTAGTGACCCTACTTACCGGTGGACATGCCCTCATTGAAGGTGTACCCGGCACCGCTAAAACCATCACCGCCAAACTCTTATCCAAATCGATCAACGCACCTTTCAGCCGTATTCAATTCACGCCTGACTTGATGCCTGCCGATATCATTGGTACTTCCATACTCAACATGAAAAACAATGAATTTGAGTTTAAAAAAGGACCTATTTTCGCTCAAATCATACTCATTGATGAAATCAACCGCGCTCCTGCAAAAACGCAAGCTGCACTATTCGAATGTATGGCAGAGAATCAAATTTCAGCAGACGGAAATACGTTTCAACTACCACAACCCTTTACCGTACTGGCCACTCAAAATCCGGTAGAACATGAAGGAACTTACCGTTTACCGGAAGGCCAACTGGATCGTTTTCTTTTTAAAATTGAGGTCAAATATCCATCTCTGGAAGAAGAAATCAGAATATTAGAAGAACAAAATAAACTTAAAAAACAAGATAAACTTAAACTGGTTAATCAAATACTCACTCAAAGTGATATAAAAAACTTTCAGGAGCTGGTGGCACAAGTCTTTGTACACGATCAACTGATAAAATATATTGCTGAATTGGTAGATCACACCCGACACGACAACAACTTAACACTGGCAGCTTCTCCCCGAGCCTCTATTGCTATACTACAAAGCAGCAAGGCTTTAGCAGCCCTCAAGGGGAGAGATTTTATTACACCGGAAGATATCAAACAAATTGCGATACCGGTATTGGCTCACAGAGTGGTGCTAACTCCGGAAAAAGAATTAGAAGGACTCAATAATGAAAAAGTGATTCAGCAAATCATCGAAATGGTAGAAATCCCCAGATAATGAAAGGAATAAGAAACACATATTTTACAGATCGTTTCTTTCTATGTCTGCTTATTCTGGCAGTACTTTTTGTGATGGCCTTTATTTTCGAATGGCTCTACCTACCTATACAAATTTTGCTGGGGATGTTTACTTTGACTGTTCTGGTAGATCTGTTTCTGTTATTTAATCGAAAGGCAACCCTGACAATCCAACGTCAGTATCCGGAAAAAATATCCAATGGAGATATCAATAAATTTTCAATACAGCTGCTAAGCACTTATCCTCATTCTATTGCTATTAAAATATTGGAGGAACTTCCGGTGCAATTTCAATACAGAAATTTTGGACTTTATTCCCGGTTATCCCCTCATGATTCCAAGCAATTTTCCTACACTTTAAGACCTACCGAAAGAGGAAAATATCAGTTTGGTCATTGTCATGTATTCGTGAAATACTGGGGATTTGTACAAAGACGTTTCACCTTAAAAGAATCCGCTACCTTACCTTGTTACCCTTCCTTTATCCAATTAAAAAAATATACGCTCCTGGCTACCACCAATCGCTTAACGGAAATAGGAATAAAACGAATCAAAAGAGTAGGAAACACTATGGAGTTTGAACGCATTCGCGAGTATAACCGCGGCGATGATTACCGCTTTATCAACTGGAAAGCTACAGCCAAAGTAAGAAAGGTTATGGTCAATCAATATCAGGAAGAGAAGTCACAGCCAATCTATAGTGTCATTGATATGGGACGCGCAATGCGAATGCCTTTTGAAGAACTCACCTTGCTGGACTATGCTATCAACGCTAGTTTGGTATTATCTAATATTGCTATTGTCAAAAAAGATCGTGCCGGATTACTTACCTTCTCTCACCACATCGATCAACATATTCCACCAAGCAAAAGAAGTCACCAAATCAAACTCATTTCAGAAGGACTATACAACATTAAAACAACCTTTAAAGAAACGGAATTCGGAAACTTATATACCTATTCCAAACAACACCTCACCCAACGTGCACTACTGTTTCTTTATACCAACTTCGAAACCATAGATGCCATGAAAAGGCAACTTCCTTATTTGCGTTTTTTGAATAACAGCCATATTATTGTGGTGGTTGTCTTTAAAAACACGGAATTAAAACAACTAGCGGAACAACCAGCTAAAAAGAGCAGAGAAATCTATAACCAGATTATTGCAGAGAAGCTGGTATATGAAAAACAACTCATTATTCAGGAACTACGCATGAATGGTCTGCAAACCATACTCACTGAGCCGAAAGACCTTACAATCAACAGCATTAATAAATATCTGGAAATCAAAGCCAGAGGGTTGATATAGAACCACAGGCACACACCTATCCAATTTTTTTAGTATAAACAGACATTATTAAAAAGTCAGCTTAAAGCTTCCAAATATTCCAAATTTCTTACTCAGCGGCACATTGAGCCCATTGTTGGGTAACACACGCCATACCAAGTCAACACGTATAAAATGGAGTATATTTTCCACTCCGGTTCCTATTTCTAAGTAGGGATTGCCGGCTAAAGTATGGAATTGATATCCATGACCAAAATTGAGTTTTTTATTTTGATCAGATAATCGCCCAACAACGAATTTAGCCGTCCAAAATTGTCTAAGTTTTAGTTTTTTCAACAATGGAATATAGTTAAAAATACCTCCGCCAATATCATGTTCTATGTTGACCCCAAACCATTCATCACTTAAAAACTCATACCGATTCATCATATTAAATGCATGCGCATTGTAATAATACAGCTCATTGCCCTGATGTATCTTCAAAAGCAGATAGGGCAATTGCCCCCATATTTTACCTCCATAAATATTATATTTCAGTTGTCCCAATGGAGGAATTGGCCATTTATCGGAAATACTTGCTTTTAACTTTTGATATTGATAACTACTATTCAGGATTCCTTTTACGCCAACAGCCCCGGTCAATTCAATAATAGGGTATTTACTCCCCAGGCTGATTCTCTTATAGTCTCCCTCCAAAAATTTTTCTTTCCATGCAAATCGTGCAGACAAACTAATTTCCGAATTATTAAAAAAGTCAAATGCTGATTTAGTAATATTATAATCAGTTTTTAACGGTAAAGGGGCAAAAGGATTATATTTTTTATTAGTAAACATGCCGTGTAAGGAGAAGCCATTAAACCATTCTTTATAAAATTCCAATCTTCTTTCCTCTTCCATAACAAATTTTTGAGGAATACCATTTTTTCTAATAGCCAAAGAAAAGATATTATCCGTACCAATATCCTTCCCCCTTCCGCCGTTATCCAAATCATGGATATAAGACGCATATAGATACATCCGAGGGCGTCGCTTTAGCAACCACAAGCCGGACAACCCTCCTTTATATTGATGATCCCCAAATCCATAAGCTAAATATCCATGTAAATAAACATCTTTAAAAAGATCGGTTGTTGTTCCCAAATCCATCCGGAGCCTTATCTTCTCTCTTTGATTCCCACTTATGAAATAATAATAAGGACCTATTTCAATAGGACCAAAAGCCTTCGTTCCTGTAGTAGCAAATTTAATAATATTAACATATTTATGATAAAGCGGCATATTTTCCAGCGTATCCATCATGCTATAAATAGCCCGTTCATTTTCACTCAGATTCACATATCTATGATTGACCCAAAAGCTATCCGTTTTATCAGATGCATGACTCATAACGAAAATATTATTCCCCCTGTACTTTTTGGCATTTATCACCGCTTTTACCTTCGGATCATCTATTTGAACATCATAATACTGCGTCGTCTTTCTTCCTATAAATCCGGGATTCTTTTCTCCTACAGGAATAAAATCAGCTACAATTTTATTTTCCACAGGAAACCATACAGAATCTTTAAGTAATTGAAATTCTTGTATCAAATTAATCTTATGTACAAAGTTGATATTCGCATCTTTAGATACCTGCAGGTTCATTTTCTTGATTGCATAAGACGTATCATTGACCCAGAAATCGCCAAAGAAATATTGTCCTGCCTTATGTTTCGGTTTAAATGCAATCTGAAAACATAATTTCTGGTCAATATATTGGGTATCTACCATTCTATATTCATAATATAAAGTCGCATTGTCATTAATAGGACTTGGAAATTGTTTTCCGAATACAGAAATAAAATTATTATAGACATTGATTTTCTGATACATGTTCCCCAAAAACTGCGTAAAGCTCTTGTTCTTTACACCAGATCGATGACTGGCACGAATAATTTCTTTTTGCTTCTTTGGATTCTTTTGATAATAAAAGTCAGAGATTGTTTCAGTGAGAAAGACCGGCAAAAAGACTTTGCCTTCTGTAGTAGAATCCAAATTTTTTAAAATAAAGGCAAAAGGTTTAAGCAATTTAGAATGCTTTATCTTTTCTTGATCTAATTGTGTTAAATCAAATTCTAATTTATTATATACCCTTTCACTGTAAGAAGCTATTTTCTCAGGATTATTTATTGGCTTTCTTTCAATTATTTTCCTGAGCATATTCAATGCCGGATTCACTCCTGCATGAATTGTAAACTTATCTAATTTATAATTTTGTCTAATCAGATCGAGTGTTAAAGTCTGCTTTTTTTTCTTTTTATCAATCGCAATATATAACGTTTGATAGCCTATAGTTCTGACTAAAAGCGTATCTCCCGGAAAGAAATCCAACTTCAAAACAAAATTTCCATTTTCATCTGTGCTCGTACCTACGGTAGTTCCTTTAAATTGAACCGAGGAAAAAGGT
>DATGTY010000337.1:0-9082 GCA_035301605.1 Chitinophagaceae bacterium
TGCCAAACTAAATAAAAACTCAATATACAGTTTTTCATCCTGTCTTTTTGCAATATATTTACAACATAAACAGAATACTATAAAATTTCAATAGAGGTGGCTACTTTCAAAAAAGCATAAAAATGAAGTTATATAACAATATTTTAGAGACTGTTGGAGACACTCCACTCGTAAAGCTTAATCAGGTAACAGCTGAACTACCCTGCCCTGTTTATGCAAAATTAGAAGCTTTCAATCCCGGTAATGCCATTAGTGACCGAATTGCAGAAAAATTGATTGAAGCCGCAGAAGCATCCGGTGAACTTAAACCGGGAGGAACAATAGTAGATAGCACAGCCGGAAATACAGGCATGAGCCTGGCAACAGTAGCAATTTTTAAGGGATATCATTGTATATTCACTACCAATGACAAGCAATCTCCAGAAAAAGTAGCCATTCTCCGAAGTTTAGGAGCAGAAGTAATTGTCTGTCCGACCAATGTAGAATTTGAAGATCCCCGCTCCTACTATTCTGTATCCCGAAGACTGGCAGAAGAAGTTCCGGGAGCTGTTTTCATCGACCAATACAATAACCTGGCTAACAGACAGGCACATTATGAAAAAACTGGTCCGGAGATTTGGAAGGACACCGATGGGAAAGTTACTCATCTCGTGGTTGCTTCCGGTACAGGAGGCACAATTACCGGTGCAGGAAAATATTTAAAAGAACAAAATAAAAATATAAAAAATTATGCTATAGATATTTACGGCTCTTTATTAAAGGAATACTTTGATACTGGAGAGCTTAAAATAAAAGAAAAATATCCTTATGCCACTGAAGGGGTTGGTGAATTTTTTATACCTGAAAACTTTGATATGAATATCATCGATCAATTTGAAAAAGTAACTGATCAGGATGGTGCGCTCATGGCAAGAAGGATTACTAAGGAAGAAGGCATTTTAGCAGGATATTCCTCCGGAACAGCTATACAAGGACTTTTGCAAATGCAGGATCAACTCAGCCCGGACGATTTTGTAGTGGTTATTTTTCCGGATCATGGCAGTAAATATCTTAGAAAAATATACAATGATGCCTGGATGATTGAACGCGGATTTATCGAAGTAAAAACCGTAAAAGATATTATTCGATCCCGAAAGGGTGTTCCGCTAGTTGCTCTGGATCCTGAAAACACGGTTTCTCAGGCAGTACAAAAAATGAAAAAACATGGTATTGAGCATATTCCCGTGTTAGAGAATAATGAGCCCATAGGTTCCATCTCAGAAAATACATTATTCGGAAAAATTATTGATAGTCCTGAAATAAAAAACAAGAAAGTAAGAGAAGTAATGAAAGCTCCTTTTCCTATTGTCAAAACTACTATTCCTATTGAGAGGTTATCGGCTTATATCAATAAAGATAATGGCGCTGTGTTGACAAGGGATAAAATTGGTCAATATCACATTGTAAATAAATATGACATCATTCAATCATTGGCTAAAGGATAACTTTTATTTAGCGAATGTTTCGGAGCGGAACAAATATCTATAGAATTAATCTTAAGTGCTTTTCCAAAATATCCCCCCCACAAAAAAAGCCTGCCGGATAAGAATCTCCTGACAGGCTAAAATTAAAAATTCTAAACAACGCCCTGTGAAATCATTGCATCGGCAACTTTCACAAACCCTGCTATATTAGCACCTTTTTCATAATTAATGTAACCGTCAGATTCCTGACCATAGGTAACACATTTTCTATGAATTCGTTTCATGATATTTTGTAAGCGTCTATCAACTTCTTCACGTGTCCAAGTATATCTTAAAGAATTCTGAGACATTTCTAAACCAGAAACAGCAACACCTCCGGCATTAGCCGCTTTACCCGGACCGTATAATGTTCCAGCTTGTTCAAATTGATCAATAGCTTTTTGGGTACAAGGCATATTAGCGCCTTCTACCACAGCTATACAACCATTAGCTATCAATTTTTTGGCATCTTCCTCTTTTATCTCATTCTGAGTGGCATCCGGGAAAGCAACATCGCAATCAACAGCCCAAGGCGTTTCACCTTCGAAATACTCCACACCAAATTTTTCGGCATATTCATGAATTCGACCTCTTCTTTCATTTTTCAATGCTAAAACAAAGTCCATTTTTTCTTTATCTACCCCAGCCGGATCATAAATATAACCACTTGAATCTGATAATGTTACGACTATAGCACCCAATTCTATACATTTTTCTGTAGTATATTGTGCTACATTTCCTGAACCAGAAACAACCACACGTTTTCCTTCTAAAGAATCTCCCCGAGCCTTAAGCATTTCTTTTGCAAAATAAACAGCACCATATCCTGTAGCCTCCGGTCTGATTAAACTCCCACCAAAAGAAGTGTCTTTTCCGGTTAATACCCCGGCAAAAGAACCCTTTAATCTTTTGTACTGTCCAAATAAATAACCAATCTCACGTCCACCAACACCAATATCTCCGGCCGGAGTATCAATGTTGACACCAATATGTTTAGATAATTCTGTCATAAAGCTTTGGCAAAACCTCATTACTTCATTATCAGATCGACCTTTGGGATTGAAGTCAGATCCTCCTTTTCCACCTCCCATAGGCAATCCCGTTAAACTATTTTTAAATACCTGTTCAAAAGCAAGAAATTTAAGGATACTTAGATTTACACTTGGGTGGAAACGTAATCCTCCTTTATATGGTCCTATCGCACTGTTCATCTGAACACGAAAGCCTCTATTAACTTCCACTCCACCTTTGTCATTCAACCAGGGAACTCTAAACTGAATTAATCTTTCAGGTTCAGCAATTCTTTCCAGAAGTTTCTTATTTTGATATTGAGGATTCTCTTCTATAAAAGGAATAATGACTTCAGCAACCTCTGAAACGGCTTGAAGAAATTCATCTTGGTCAGGATCCCTTTTTCTTATATTGTCAAAAAAGAGAGAAACTTTATCGTTTCGCGATAAAGTACTTTGATTGGTACTCATAAAATATTTAATTGTTGATAAATACAAAGGTAATCAAAAATAATGAATATTTTCTAAATGTTTACCTGTTTTTAACTATTATTTTTAACAAAAGCATGTTTTATTTAAATAAAATTCATTTCAGACATAGTAGTATTACCTGTTCTAGTATATCGATAGCGATAAATTATAAAAAAAAGGTCAAAAAAAAAATTTATTTTATCCAATACCTATTCACACGATTCTGATATTTTATCTAATTTTAGGCCATGAACGATACAAGAAGAGATTTTCTCAAAAAAGCAGCATTATTTGCAGGTGGTGGCAGTATGATGAACGCACTTCCTCCCTCTATTCAAAAAGCAATGACTATCAATCCTGATTCAGGAACCACTTTCGAAGATGCAGAGCATGTTGTATTGTTGATGCAGGAAAACAGATCTTTTGACCATGTTTTTGGTAAACTGAAAGGTGTTAGGGGATTTAATGATCCCAGGGCAATTCGTCTGCCTAATGGAAATCTGGCCTGGTTGCAAACCAATGAAAAAGGAGATACTTATGCCCCCTACCGATTGGATATCAATGATTCTAAAGTTACATGGATTGGTGGACTTCCGCATCAATGGGGTACGCAGGTTGAAGCAAGAAATGACGGAAAATATGATAAATGGCTTGAAGTTAAAAAGCATGGGGATATGCCCTTTACTCTAGGACACTACTCAAGAGAAGATTTACCTTTTTATTATGCACTGGCGGATGCCTTTACGGTATGTGATCACCATTTTTGTTCTTCATTGACCGGAACTACTCCGAACAGACTGTTTTATTGGACAGGTACCGTTAGAGAAAAACCCAACAGCCACTCTCCTGCCAATATTAGTAATGGCTTTGTGAATTATGGTAATCCAGCCGATTGGAAAACTTTTCCTGAGCGACTGGAGGAGGAAAAAATTAGCTGGAAAATTTATCAGAATGAACTGAGTGTGGGTGTTGGTATGAATGGTTTAGAAGAAAGTTGGTTAGCCAATTTTACGGATAATCCCATAGAATGGTTTTCTCAGTATCATGTTCGGTTTCATCCTGCCCATGTTAAATACATGAAGAAGAGAGCAAAGGAATTAGGAGAGGAAATTGGAAATCTCGCCCAAAATGCTAAAGAAAAAGAGAAAAAACAGAGATTGCTTCATCGCATTCAAAAAGGGTTGAAAAAATATACAGAAAAAGCATTTAATGAGCTGCCTGAGAGAGAACAAAACCTTCATAGAAAAGCCTTTACAACGAATGTGAATGACCCTTATTATCATGATTTAGAAACTATTGAATATGATGATAATGGTGAAAAAAGAAAAATGGAACTTCCCAAAGGAGATATTTTAGATCAGTTTAGAAAAGATGTAGAAAAGGGAGAATTACCTACCGTTTCCTGGTTGATTGGTTCTCAACGTTTTTCAGATCATCCCAGTTCTCCTTGGTTTGGAGAGTTATATGTTTCTGAGGTGCTGGATATACTTACTCAGAATCCTGAGGTATGGAAAAAGACCATTTTTATACTTTGTTATGATGAAAATGATGGATATTTTGACCATATATCTCCTTTTGTAGCTCCCAATCCGGAGGATAAATCTACTGGATTCTGTTCTGACGGAATAAATACAGAAGTTGACTATGTTACTGAATCTCAATATAAAAGACAACATGAAAATCAATTTAAAGATCCAGGAAGAGTGAGTCCTATCGGGTTAGGTTATAGAGTCCCTTTTATCGTTGCTTCTCCTTGGAGTCGGGGTGGAAAAGTAAATTCTCAATTGTCGGATAATACTTCCGTATTGATGTTTTTAGAAGAGTTTTTGAATAGAAAGTTTAATAAAAAAATTAAGGAAGATAATATCAGCGATTGGCGCAGAACGATTTGTGGAGATCTTACTTCCGTATTCACTCCTTATAATGGAGAAGAAATTGAACTGCCTGAGTTTATCAAAGAAAAACCTTTTTATGAAAAAATCTATAATGCTAAATTCAAGGATGCTCCGGGAGGCTACAGAAAGGTAACGAAAAAGGAAATTGCCAATATCAATAACGGACAAATTAACGTTGGTATTATGCCAAAGCAGGAAGAGGGAACTAAGACCGCATCTGCCCTGCCCTATGAGTTCTATGTTAATGGTAGGATTAAGAACGAAAATCAATTTGAAATAGAGATGAATGCTGCTAAAAATTTCTTTGGAGATAAGGCGGTTGGTACTGCATTTTATGTTTATAATATGCACACCTTTGAGATTCGCAATTATGCTATAAAAGCAGGAGATACATTAAAAGACAATTGGCCTATTTCCGGAGATTATCATTTTGCTTTGTATGGAACAAATGGTTTTTATAGAGTATTTAAAGGTCACGCTAATGAAACAGATTTATCAGTAAAATGTACTTTTGATACAAAAAGATTCAATCCACAAAAACCAAACGGGAATATTGTTCTCAAAATAGCAGCTTTAAACGGAACGGAAAAAATTGAGATTACAGACAATGTATATCAGCAGAATTCCATAAGAAAAAAAATAGGTACCAAAGAAGAAAATATTACCTTGGATTTAAAAAAGAACCATGGTTGGTATGATTTTTCTGTAAGGATTAAAGATAACAATCATTTCATGAAGCGCTATGCAGGGCATGTAGAAACAGGAGAAGAATCTGTAACCGATCCCTATATGGGACGGGTAAATCCGAGCTAAGCACTAAGTCAATTCTAAATTGACTTGGTTGGTTCCCAAAAGTCATAATTTGCAGCTGAGTATCAAAGGCACAAAGAGAAAACTAGGCTTTGAACTGAATAGAAAGCAATGCGGTATCAAAAATGTTTTATTTCATAGCTAATGTTCTGAATAATCCGAACCGGAACTTTCAAATTTCCTTTTTTCTTTCTCTTCTTTTTATCTCCCATAAAGATAAAGTCGCCCTTCAGTTCCGAATGGACTATACTTCTTGTAGGCCATGATGAAGAAGCATTGATAACATAATTGCTTGTAATATCACCTTCAAGCTGCGCTCTTCCTTCCTGCCCTCCTCCTAAATCAATAATCGTTGAAGGTTCAGAATAATATTTAGCTTTATTTTCTAATTTGGCCATAAAATCATTTCCATATTGTAATTCCCAGTAATTATCAATGGTTCCACCATAAAGAGATTTTGCTTTGGTATGATTTGTCCAAGCATCGCCTTTGTGTACTTTAAAAAGGGCATATTGGGGAATAACAAAACTAAGATTTAATTTGACCTGTTCCGGACCCATACTTGTAATTAAAAATGCTTTTAATTCCTCTTTTTCATTCTTTTTTACTCCTGATAAAGCATCAATCATTTTATCGAAAATAGGATCCATGCCGGATACTGATTCTATTTTGCCATACTCAGAAATAGTCACATTAAACTTCTGGTCAATTAGTGCTTTAAAGAGCTTATTAAAGACATCACTTCCTTCACTCTTGGTATCTACATAGATTTTATTTCCATCTTGTGAGCTGGAAAGAATAATTCTCTGGTAATTTGCAGACAATGTGGCGCTGCCATCAGGATTGACCTTTTTGACCGTCAGCATCAGCTTTGTTTCTTTTTGATTGGAAGTTCTTTGCTCTACCTCCCCAACGGTCAGATAAGTTTCTTTATTGGCTTTCTGATGAATTTGAAATTCACTCCCTTCTTTAAAATTAAAATGTAAATCAACGTAACTCTGAGCCCGTAAAAACAATGGACTGAAAAGGAGGAATATTATTGGTATTAAATTTTTTTTTATCATGGTTTTCAACTATTTAAAATTTCTATATCAAATATCGTGCTTTTTTAAGAACACCAGAAGTAAAACAAGGCTAAGCAGTGCTATAATAATTTAAATGGGCTATCCGCTATATAAAAATAAAACCCGAAAATGGCTGACCAGTTCCATTTTCAGGTTTTATTATATAGTCTATCTTTTCTTGGCAAGAAATGTTAATTCTTAGCAAAATATTGACGAATATTTTCTTTTAAATCTTTACTTACGGGAACAACAGGCAAACGTAGCTGTTCTTGAATCAAGCCTGCGGTTTCTAAAAAGGCTTTTACACCGGCCGGACTGTTTTCTTTAAACATATACTTCATGGCAGGAAGCAGTTTATATTGAATTTTTCTGGCTTCTGCAAAATTTTGCTTTCTTGTCAGACGAACCAATTCACTTATTTCTTCGGGATAAATATTGGCAGCTACGGAAATAACACCTTCCATTCCGATAGAAATTTGAGGCATGGTCAATAAATCATCTCCGGAAACAACCGTAAAATCTTCAGGTTTTTGCCGTATAATATCCATTCCTAAAGCCAGGTCTCCCGTAGCATCTTTAACACCTACAATGTTTTCGAAATCTCTGGCCAGTCTTAATACTATCTCTGCCGGAATTGTTATAGCTGTTCTTCCGGGCACATTGTATAGAATAACAGGCTTTGGAGAGGCTTTCGAAACGGCCTTGTAATGTTGGTAGAGTCCTTCTGGTGAAGGCTTGCTATAATATGGTGCAACACTTAAAATAGCAGCAACATCTTCCAAGGGAAAGCTGTTCAATTGATAAACAATTTCTTTAGTATTGTTGCCTCCGATCCCGGCAATAACAGGTACTCGTTTATTCACTTTTTTAATAGTAAAACGAATAATTTCCTTCTTTTCATCTATTGAAAGTGTAGGAACTTCTCCGGTTGTGCCTAAAGTTACAATATTCTGAACTCCGCCTTCAATGACATGGTTAATCATTCTTTCCAATGCAGAGAAATCTATACTGCCATTCTCTTGGAACGGAGTAATAATAGCTACTCCGGTTCCACACATTTCGTTTAATTTCATCCTTTAATTTCGATTTAAGATTCCTCGTAGAATCCCATCTTTGCATATTTATTTATTCGGTTAGTAATTCTATCTTCGGGGGCAATCTCTTTTAGTTCATCGACTGCCTTTAAGATAAATTTCTTTACTGTTGCAGTAATTTTGTCATAATCAACATGTGCACCGCCTACAGGCTCCGGTATAACCTCATCAATGAGACCAAATTCCTTAATATGTTCGGAAGTTAGTTTTAATTGTTCAGCTGCTTTTTCTTTATGATCCCAGCTTTTCCATAAAATAGTAGAGCAATTCTCCGGAGAAATAACAGAATACCATGCATTTTCCAACATGAAAGTTTTATCTCCTATCCCAATGCCTAAAGCTCCACCGGAAGCACCTTCTCCGATGATAATACAGATGACGGGGACTTTTAGGTTTACCATTTCAAAAAGATTACGTGCAATGGCTTCCCCCTGCCCTCTTTCTTCAGCTTCTAAACCAGGAAATGCTCCCGGAGTATCAATGAAATTCACAATTGGAATATCAAACTTTTCCGCCAGTTTCATCAACCTTAATGCCTTTCTATAACCTTCAGGATTAGGCATACCAAAATTTCTTTTTTGTCTCATTTTGGTATTGACTCCTTTCTGTTGTCCCAGCACCATAATCGATTGACCTCCTATTTCAGCCAGACCACCAACCATGGCATTATCATCTCCCACATTTCGATCGCCCTTGAGTTCCACAAATTTATCGCTAATGCGTTCTATATAAGTTAAGGTGTATGGTCGGTTCGGATGCCGACTTACTTGCACTCTTTGCCAGCTATCCAGATTTTGATATACTTTTTTTCTTGTAGCGTCTATTTTTCCTTCAATATCTTTCACTGTGGAATCAATATCGACGTCTGAAGATTCACCAACTCTTTTTACGTTCTCTATTTGTTCGTAAAGCGCTTCAATAGGTTTTTCGAAATCTAAAAATTGTCTAGCCATCTATATAATATGATTTTACGCTGTAAAGGTACATATTCTATATCAAAATAAAGGATAAATAAACCAATTTGATAGAGACCTTTATGACATAACAGATATAGAACAAACTGTTCAAGAATAAAAAAAGCAGCCCCGTATTGAAGAGCTGCTTTTTTTATTTTATTTACTATTTATTTTAGCTTTCTGTAGTTGCGCTAGCATCCACTTTTTCAACAATCAGAGATTGTACCCCATTTTTTATTACTACGTTTCCGGTGATAGAAACATTCTCAGCAGCGTGTTT